>JAFAVO010000019.1 GCA_019242385.1 Gammaproteobacteria bacterium
GGGCGCAGCATCCAGTTCGCCGTCGAGGACGACGGCTACCAGTACCCGGCGCAGGTGGCGCTCACCAGCGGCGCGATCACCCATCTGGCGGAGTCCATGGTGGTCTCGGAGCTGCAAACCTCTGCCGGACACACCGCCGTGCTCGCGAGCAGCGATGAGTCCGCGACGGAGGTTTACGCGCTCGAAGCGGGCAAGTTGCGGCCGCTCAGCAGCCACAATCGTGCCCTGCTCGATGAGCTCGCGCTCGGCAGCGTCGAGAACATCGTGTTCTCGAGCCGCGATGGCACCGAGATTCACGGACAGCTCGTCAAACCGCCGGACTTCGTCATCGGTCATCGATACCCCACCATTCTGTGGATCCATGGCGGACCTAACGGCCAGGACCAACATGAGCTCGTGCTCGAGGGCTACGGGCCGCCGCTCGAGCGGCAGCTGTTTGCAACTCATGGGTACGTCGTGCTCGCCGTCAACTACCGCGGCAGCACCGGACGCGGCGCTGCCTTCGCCCGCAGCATCCTCGCGGATTGGGGTCACAAGGAGGTCGAGGACCTCCTGGCCGGAGTCGACCACGCGGTCGGCCGCGGCATCGCCGACCCTGCGCATCTGGGCATCGGCGGCTGGAGCTATGGCGGTCTCCTCACCGACTACTCGATCGCGAGCGACAACCGTTTCCGCGCCGCCATCAGCGGAGCCGGCAGCGGCAACCAGCTCACCACTTACGGGACCGATCAGTACATCGTGGAGTACAACGCCGAGCTCGGCCCGCCCTGGCGAAATCCGGCGCTCTGGGCACAGGTCTCCTACCCCTTCCTGCACGCCGACCGGATCCGGACGCCGACGCTCTTCCTCGGCGGTGACAAGGACTTCAACGTGCCGATCGCCGGCGGTGAGCAGATGTACCAGGCGTTGCGCACGCTCGGCATACACACCCAGCTCATCGTCTACCCGGGTGAGTACCACGTGCTCACCCGGCCGAGCTTTCTCGTCGATCGCTCCAGGCGTTACCTGGCGTGGATGGCGGAGAACCTCGGCGGCGCGCCCTGAAGGACGTCGCCTCGGCGCCCGGCAATGAGCTAGCGTCCGAGGTAGCGATTGAGCACGTTGGCGGTCACGCGCTCGACCATGGCATCGCGCCGCAGGAGCGCCGCCACCCATTCGCAGCTTCCGGCGTGGAAGACTTCCCCCCGGCCGCGGGGGAAATTCACCATCATGCCCGCGCCACGCTTGACCCGATCCACGGCGGCATCGCTCTGATCGCCGAGCCGGATCTCGGCGACGAACTTCGCATCATCATCGGAAAGAAAACGATCATCGAGCGGCAGGCCTGTGCGCTCCTCCGTGAGCGATGACAGGCCGAGCGCAAGGATCTCGAGCCCCGGCGGAGCGCCGCTCGTCTCACTGGGCTCGGGCAGTCCTCCACGAATGAGGTAGTCGAGCCCGTCGACCTCGTAGCCGAAGGCGTGTCCTGCGGCCCCGAGCAGATCTCCGTAGCAGAGCCCGGTACCGGCGAACGCCCAATGCTCCGGTCGATAGACGGGAAAACCGCGCACGCCCCGCGGCGCGCAGCCACCCCAGCCGGCATAGAGCCCGTTCGTGGCGTTGAGCCCGAAGGTCAGCGTGCCCGGGCGGCCGATCTCTTTCGCCTCCCAGGAGCCGGTGGTGCGGGACGGATCGTCCGAGCGGTACACCGGGTCCTCGGCCCGCGCGCGGTACTTGTAGCAGATCTGCGCCTTACCGCTTCGCTCGAGACGTGTCTGCCACATGAAATTCCCGGCGAAGCGCGCCACGTGTCCGCCGCGCTCGAGGTACTCATCGATCGCATCGCGCATCTCCCAGGTCCAGTACTCGTCGTGCCCGACGCAGACGACGCAATCGTAGCCGGCGAGAATTTCCGGGTTGAAATGCAGCTCGTGCTGACTCGCCAGATCCACGCCGAAGCCCGCGCGCTCGGCCCACTGGAAGAAGTGCCGGTCGTAGCTCGCCCAGCCCGCGGAGGCGTACTTGTTGGAGTAACCGTTGGCGAACGCCCATTCCATGTGCGGATAGCGCAGCGCAGCCCCCGGCGGCGGATCAAACTGCAGCGGCACCCGCGGCGCCTCATCCGGCAGCACGATGAAGCCCCGACACCAGGGACGCTCCAGGCTCACGGTCGTCGCGTACTGATTACGGTGGGGTCCGGTGATGCCCTGGTAGTGGTTCGAGCCTCCCCAGGTGTTGTACGCGGTCCAGGTGCCGCTCGCCGCGATCTGCAGAATGCGCTGCGGCTTCGCGCCCGGAAGCGGTCGCACGATGAAAAGATGGTGCGCGCGCAGCTCGCTTCCCGAAGGCCCCGCGGCGCTGAGCGTGATGCGGTAGGCACCTGAAGGCCAGTCCTCCTCGATCCGAAACTCGAGCGATGGTGTCCAGCCGCAGCCGAGCACCGAGCACTGCTCGGGCGCATCCTGCCAGCGGGCATCGCGTATCTCGCGCTCGAGGACCGGCTGCAGGCTCGCCCCATCGCGCGCGACCGTGAGCCGATACGCCTGCGCGGTAGAGCTCACGCACAACCGCACCATCGCTCCCGCTGGATAGGCGAGCGCGTCGGTGTAGCACCAGATCTCCCCGCGCGCGCCGTGCATGCCCGCATACTCGTAACGGTGGCCGAAGACCGCCGCGTGCCGCTCTGCCGGAGTCAGGCCGAAGTCGGGGAAGGCTGCCATCGATTCACTCTAGCCTATGTTAGAGTCCGCTGCCTCGTGGCCTCGCGCATCGAACAGCACACCATCTACCAGATCCCGCTCGACCAGCGACACGGCAAGGCGCGGCAGCTGTTCACGCTCTGGTTCGGCGCGAATCTCAACGTGCTCACCGTGGTCACGGGCGCCCTCGGCACCACGATCTTCCATCAGTCGTTTCTGTCCGCGGTACTCGCCATACTGCTCGGCAATCTCATCGGCACGATCTTCATGGCGCTGCACGCTGCGCAGGGCCCGCGGCTCGGTGTGCCGCAGATGGTGCAGAGCCGCGGCCAGTTCGGAGCGAGGGGCGCAGGCTTCGTCGTGGCGCTCGTCGCCTTCATGTACGTCGGCTACGCGGGCACCGCGTTCGTCACCGGCGGCCAGTCGGTGCATTTCGTCGTGCCGTCGCTCGGTCAGGACGCCGCCATCATCGCCATCGGCGCGATCAGCCTCGCCGGGGCGATCTACGGTCACGATCTCATTCACTTCTCCACGCGCATGATGACCTACGTGTCAGGCAGCGCGCTGCTGCTCGCCTTCCTCTGGGTGCTCATCGTCACTCCCATACCCGGGTACTACCTGACACAGGGCTCATTCTCCGCGGTGGGCTTCTTCAAGATGGTGTCGATGGGGGCGCTGTGGCAGCTCGGCTATGCCCCTTACGTCTCGGACTATTCGCGCTACCTGCCGCCGGACTCGGGACCGCGCCAGGCCTTCTGGGCCTGCTACTGGGGTACGACGCTCGGCGCCGTCCTGCCGATGATCCTCGGTGCCATGATCGGACCTGCGGTGATTGACGGTAACGTCGTCACCGCCCTCGCTCAGCTCACCGGGCGCGTGAGTTTCCTCATCATTCTGCTGCTGATCCCCGGTGTGGCGGTGGCGGGAGCGATCTGTCTCTATGGCGGTGCGCTCTCGATGATCACGCTCGCGCACACCCTGCGGCCGCGCTGGCGCGCAACCCACCGGGCGCGCATCGCCATCGCCTCGGGGATATTCATCGCCGCGCTGATCATCAGCATTGCGGGCGCCGGCAATTTCCTGCAGCTCTACAGCCACTTCAACGAGCTGCTGCTGTATCTCCTCGTGCCCTGGACGGCGGTGAACCTCATCGACTATTACCTGATCCGCTTCGGCGATTACCACGTGCAATCGTTCTTCGCGGCCGATGGCGGCGTTTACGGCCATTACAACCTGACGGCGCTCGCCTGCTATCTGGTTGGCATCGTGGTGCAGATCCCGTTCATTGCCGCCGACTTCTACACCGGTCCCTTCGCGCGGGCGCTCGGCGGCGTCGATCTCTCCTGGATCGTCGGCATCGCGGTGGTGAGCCCGGTGTATTACTTCGCGGTGCGCTCCTTCCAGCGGCCCTTCGCCGCGCGCGCCGCGGAGAAGGT
>JAFAVO010000059.1 GCA_019242385.1 Gammaproteobacteria bacterium
GGAAATCTTCGCTGCCGCAGGCATCAGTTTCTGCGGCCTCCCGAGGTGTGCTTGCCGGCCCTTCACTGCACAGTAGGGGCACATGAAGAGAATGCTAGTCAATGCAACTCAGGAAGAGGAGTTGCGCGTCGCTCTGGTTGATGGACAGAAACTGTTTGACCTGAGTATCGACCTACCTTCCCGCGAACAGAAAAAAGCCAACGTCTACAAGGCGCGTATCTCGCGCATCGAACCATCGCTAGAGGCGTGTTTCGTCGATTACGGCGCGCAGCGCCACGGATTCCTGCCGCTGAAGGAAGTCTCCAAGGAGTACTTTCGCCAGAATCCCCAGGGCGGCCGGATGAACATCCGCGAGCTGCTCTCCGAGGGCGAGGAAGTCATCGTTCAGGTCGAGAAGGAGGAGCGCGGCACCAAGGGCGCTGCACTCACGACCTTCATCAGTCTCGCCGGCCGGTTCCTGGTGCTCATGCCGAACAACCCCCGCGCGGGCGGAGTCTCGCGGCGCATCGAGGGCGAAGACCGCGACCAGATGCGCGAGGTCATGAGCCAGCTGAAGATCCCCGATGGCATGGGTGCCATCGTCCGCACCGCCGGTGTCGGCCGCTCGGTCGAGGAGCTGCAGTGGGACCTCGACAACCTGAAGGTCCAGTGGGACCAGATCGAGGCGGCGGGGAAGGATCGTTCGGCGCCGTTCCTGGTGTTCCGTGAGAGCGATGCCGTCACCCGCGCGATGCGCGACTATCTCTCCGATGATATCGGGGAAGTGCTGGTGGATAGCCAGGCGGCGTTCCAGCACGCGCAGGAGTACATGCAGCGCTTCATGCCGGCGGATGCGCAACGGCGGCTGAAGCTCTACACCGACGACATTCCGCTCTTTACCCGCTTTCAGATCGAGAGCCAGATCGAATCGGCCTACGCCCACAAGGTCCAGCTGCCCTCCGGCGGCAGCATCGTCATCGATTACACCGAGGCGCTGGTATCGATCGACATCAATTCCGCCCGGGCGACGCGCGGAAGCGATATCGAGACCACGGCGACGAATACCAACCTGGAGGCTGCCGACGAGATCGCGCGTCAGCTGCGCATCCGCGACATCGGCGGACTGATCGTCATCGACTTCATCGACATGGAGTCGAGCAAGAACCAGCGGGACGTGGAAGACCGCCTGCGCGATGCGGTGAAGATGGACCGTGCGCGCATCCAGATCGGCCGTCTGTCACGATTTGGCCTGCTCGAGATGTCGCGCCAGCGCCTGCGCCCTTCGCTTGGAGAGTCGAGCCACATCGTCTGCCCGCGATGCGTCGGCATCGGCAGTATCCGCAGCGTCGAGTCGATGACGCTCGCCGTGCTGCGCCTGATCGGTGAGGAGCTGCGCAAGGATCGGACCGCGCGCGTGATCGCGCAGGTGCCGGTGCCGGTGGCGACCTACCTGATCAATGAGAAGCGTGAATGGTTGCGTACGCTCGAGGACAAGAGCGAGGCGGAGCTCATCATCGTCCCGAACGAGAACATCCAGACGCCGGAGTACTCGATCAAGCGCGTGCGCGATGACGAGATGGAGCTGCCGGAGCAGCGCCAGGCCACCTATCTGATGCCGGCCGCGCCGGAGCTGGTGGAGCCCGGAACGCAGGATCGCAAACCCCCGCAGGAGGCGGCCGCCGTGACGCCGCTCCTGCCGGCGACGCCGGCACCCAACACTGCGCCGGCACCGTCCGCTCCCGCAGCGGCGGCGGCGCCCAGCGGCAGCGGCTTCTGGTCACGCTTCAAGCGAATGCTGGCCGGTGATGCGGTGGCGCCGCCACCTGCCGCCCCGGACCAGGCGGAGAGCGCGCCATCCGCAGCGCGCTCGCCGCGACGGGACGAGGGCCAGAGACGCGACGGACGGCGCGACCACTCCCGTCATGGCCGCTACGCCGACGGTACGCGCCGCGAGCGTGACGGGCGGCGCGATGGACGCGATGGACGCGACCGTGACCGCGGTCGTGAGCACGGCGAGCGTGATCGCACCCGCGACCGCAGCCGGCGGCACGAGCCGCGTGGCGAGCGCAGCGGTCAGGAGCGCAGCGGCCAAGAGCGCAGCGGTCAGGAGCGCAGCGGTCAGGAGCGCGCGGTGAGCCGCGGCCCCGGTCCCGATGAGCGCGTGCAACCCGCCCCTGACGCGCCCCGGCAGGACGAGACGGCGCCAACTGCAGGACCGAGTGCGGCCGAGCCACGCTCGGAGCGGTCGGAAGGTCGCGGGCGTGGACGTCGCGGTCGGCGTCGCGGCCGCCGGGGCGGTGGTGGAGGCGCACGCGAGGGCGTCGCAACGAGCGGCGGCGCGGACACGACGGCTGCGGAAAATACGGCTCCGGTCGTGCCCAGCGAGCCGCCTTCCGGGAATGGCCGCCACGACTCCGCCGCGCACGCGCAGCACGCCGAGCAGGAAGCACGCGAGCCTGCCCGGGAATTCCGGCCGCCGGAACCCGAGGTGCGCGGGTACCATGCCGAGCCGCGTGAGCCCGGTCCGGCGCACGACAGCGCGCCGATCGCTCATTTCGAGCCGGCTCCAAAGCCCGAATCGAGCGGCAGCAGCAAGCCGTATGTTGTCTGGTCCTCGGCGCCTACGCCGACCGAGGGCGGCAACCGCGGCCCGGAGGAATGACGGGAGCTTGACGCGCAGCGTGGGCGGCGCGGCTACGCCGCCCGCGCACGCCGGCGCAGATCCTTGAGCAGCCCACGTGCGGCGCTCTCGATGAGGTCGAGCACCTCCTCGAAGCCGTTCGGGCCGCCGTAGTACGGATCGGGGACCTCCTGCGGGTCCCCCTGCGGAGCAAACTCGAGGAACAGCCGCACCCGCTCGCGCGCGCGTTCCGGCGCGCGCCGGTGCAGCACCGCGAGGTTCTCGCGGTCCATGGCCAGGATCAGATCGAAGCGCTCGAAATCCGCCGGCTCGACGATACGGGCACGCAGCGGCTCGAGGTCGTACCCGCGGCGCGCCGCGGCGGCCCGCATGCGCGGATCGGGCGCATCGCCGACGTGATAGCCGGCGGTACCCGCCGAATCGACCTCGAGACCGAGTTCGGGTGCTTCGAGCGCTGCGAGCGTGCGCACCACGGCTTCCGCGGTCGGTGAGCGGCAGATATTTCCGAGGCAAACGAAAAGAATTCGCACCGACTTATCTTACGCTATAGCCCCGCCCCTCGAGGCAGGCGCGCATCGCGCGCTTGTAATCCTCACCCCGCGCAACAGTCTGGTCCGGGGCAACGCCCCCGCCGGCTTGAGTGGGATCGAAGCCCGTCTGCGAGGACGCCCATTTGTGACAATCGTACCGGTCATTCGCCTGCTGGTCGGGCGATTGACCCTGCTGCGGATAGACATAGATGTCCTCGCCCTCAGGGTGGCTGCCGCCGGGTGCGGGCGGCGGTGCGCCCGGATATGCAGGTCCCTGCGGCCCCTGCACCGCGCTGACATCGGCCGGTGGATCGACGACCTCGTAACCCTGCGGACCGGCGTAGGTGTAGTAGGTGTTGTTGGCGTAGTAATAAGGAACCCCGGCGAACCACACCGTCGTGTAAAAGGGTGGCAGCACCGGAACGTACACTCCGACCGGCGGGCCTATCACCACGTAATTGGGTCCGCGCGGCGCGTACCAGATTCCGCCCGAATAGTAGTAGTGCGCACCTCCGTGCGCGACCACGTACGGCCTGCCGGGCACTGCCGCGACTTCGACGCCAG
>JAFAVO010000200.1 GCA_019242385.1 Gammaproteobacteria bacterium
GCGCGTCCACCGCCTGCGGCAGGTCGCGGAGGTGGAGATAAAGCGCCTTGGAGGTGCCGCCGCGCATGAGCGTGGCCGGAATGGCGCGCAGCATGGGCTCACTCCGTCAACGATTGCGGGCGAAAGACCAGGCCGCGCTTCGCCAGCTTCGCGCGCATGTCGTAGATATCGAGACCCAGCTCACCGTTCTGCAAACGCTCGCGCGTGGCGGCTTCCTTGGCTTCACGAGCCTCGCTGGCCTTCAGCACCGCCTGCGCCTCGAGGCGTGGCACGATGCATACGCCGTCATCGTCTGCGATCACGATGTCACCGGGGCTCACCAGGCCTCCGGCGCAAACGACCGGAACATTCACCGAGCCGAGGGTCTCCTTCACGGTCCCCTGGGCGTGTACCGCCTTCGACCAGACGGGGAATCGCATGTCCGTCAGTGCACGCACGTCGCGCACTCCGGCGTCGATGATGAGCGCGCGCACCTCGCGGGCGGCGAGCGAGCGCGCCAGCAGCTCGCCGAAATAGCCGGCGTCCGAGGAGGAAGTGGGTGCGACGACCAGGACGTCACCCGCCTGGCACTGCTCGACCGCCACGTGGATCATCCAGTTGTCAGCCGGCGGCAGACTCACCGTGACGGCGCAACCTGCGATGTGCGCCCCCGCATAGATCGGCCGCAGCGTCGGACCAAGGAGCCCGGTGCGGCCCTGTGCCTCGTGGACAGTGGCGACGCCGTAGCGCCCGAGCCCCTGCACGACTTCGACGGCGGCGCGGCGGATATTGGTGTACACGACGTTCATGGCTGTACCCCCGGGTACCAACGGCAAGGCATTTTCACGCCGCAGCGGCCGGGTGGGGTAATTGCAATTGACGTCTGGGTATAAGAAATTGTGAACATGAACCTGCGCGGTTCGCTGATTCTCCAGCCGGCGCCCAACCTGCGGCACCTCGCGCTATTCGATTCGGTGGTCCGGCGCGGCAGCGTGAGCGCCGCGGCACGCGACGCCAGGCTGAGCCAGCCGGCAGTGACCCAGGCCATTGCGCATATCGAGGCGGTGCTCGGCGCGCGCCTCCTGCAACGCAGCTACGCGGGGCTCGCTCTCACGAGCCTGGGAGCCTCGGCCGCGCAACGCGTCGAGCGTGCGCTGCAGATGCTGCGGGAAGCTGTCGGCGCACTGCGCGTGCGCGCGGCCGCGGTGGTGTCTGACGTCTTGAGCGGTATCACCTCCACGCAGCTCGATGCACTGATCGCAGTGGTGGAAGAGGGCGCGTTTGCGCGCGCTGCGCGCCGTGGCGGCCGTGCGCGCGCCGCCGTTCACCGTGCCGCACGGCAGCTGGAGCGCACGCTCGGCACGCCGTTGTTCGAGGTGACGAGCTTCGGCGTGCGGCCGACGCGCGAAGCGGAAAAGCTGGCGCTGCGCACCCGCCTGGCATTTGCCGAGATCGCCCAGGCGCAGGCAGAGATCGCAGCAGCCCAGGGCACCGGCAGTGGCTCGACGACGATCGGGGCGATGCCGCTGGCTCGCAGCGTGCTTCTCGCGCGCGCGGTGCTCGAGTTTGCCGCGACCCGGCCGGAGCACGGCATCACCATTCTCGATGGTCCTTACGACAGCATGCTCGCTGCCCTGCGGCGCGGCCTCGCGGATGTGCTCGTCGGTGCCTTGCGCGACCCGCTGCCGTATGAGGACATCGTGCAGGAGCACCTGTTCGATGATCCCCTCGCGATCGTCGTAGGCGCGCAGCATGCGCTCGCCAGCATGCGCGCACCGACTTTGGCAGCGCTCACGCGCTTTCCGTGGATTGCGCCGCGGCGCGGATCGCCGCTGCGCCGTCATTTCGATGCGCTCGTGAGCCGGCTCGAGCCGCAGCATGCAGCGGCGGCCATCGAGTGCAACTCGCTGGTGGCGGCGCGCTCCATGCTCATCGCGAGTGACCGCGTGATGCTGCTCTCGGAGCACCAGATCCAGCACGAGCTCGCGACCGGCCAGCTGGTGGCATTGAGCCATCCGTTCGGGCCGGTGAGCCGTGCAATCGGGCTCACGCTGCGCCGTGACTGGCAACCGACCCCGGTGCAGGCTCAGCTCATCGATGGGCTGCGCCGCCATGCCCGCGCCGTGGCGCGCGCGCTCTGGACAGGCGCCGCGGGCGCTGCATGAGAGTGCGGCAATCCAACTCCGGCTCGACGCAGGTGGCGATCATCGGTGCCGGACCCGCGGGGCTGCTGCTGTCACAGCTGTTAGCCCGGGAGGGCATCGAAGCGGTCGTCCTGGAGAGAGAGACGCGCGCGCACGTGGCGGGGCGCATTCGCGCTGGACTGCTCGAGTGGACTACGGTGGAGCTCCTGCACGAAGCGGGTGTCGGCAGCCGGCTGATGCGCGAAGGGCTGATCCACGATGGCTTCGATGTGGCGTTTGGCGGCCGCCACCATCGGATAGACCTGAAGGCTCTCACCGGGAAGAGCATGCTGGTCTACGGCCAGAACGAGCTGCAGCAGGACCTTGCAGAGGCATGCTGTGCGCGCGGCGCCGTGCTGTGGGAGGTGCGGGATGTGGCTCTGCACGAGTGGGATGGCGGCAAGCCGCGCGTGAGCTACACCCACGGTGGGGTCCGCCAGGAGCTAGGCTGCGACTTCATCGCCGGTTGCGACGGCAACCACGGCGCCAGTCGTGCTGCTGTCCCGCGGGAGAAACTCACGCTGTACGAACGGTTGTATCCATTCGGGTGGCTGGGGCTGCTCGCGGAGGTGCCGCCACTGCACGAGGAGCTCGTCTACGCCAACCACGAGCGCGGCTTCGCGCTCTGCAGCATG
>JAFAVO010000276.1 GCA_019242385.1 Gammaproteobacteria bacterium
CTGGGTGGCGATGATGATGGACCCGCAGGGCGGTACGTTCGCCGTACAGGAAGCGCCGCGCACGGCTGCACAAAAACCTGCCGCGGCGGCCAAGCCCGCTGCAGCCGCTACTCCCACTGCAGCCGGTAAGCCCGCTACGGGCGCAAAGCCTGCTGCAGACGCTAAGGCCGCTGCAGCCACCAGGCCTGCGGCAGGGACCAACCCCACTGCAGCCACCAAGCCGTCCACGCCGGGCAAGGCCGCTGCGCCCAAGGCCGCTGCCGCTCAACCCGCAGCCGCCGCAGCTGCGCGCCCGCGCGTTCCCGCTGCAGCGAAGGCCGCGGCCGGTGCCGTGGTCGCGAAGCGCGCCAAGAAGGCCGGCAGGAAGGTGCGAAGAGCCGCGCGCAAGTCGGCTCGGAAGGTCCGCAGGACCGGAAGGAAGACCGCGCGCCGGGCAGCGCGCCCGGGCGTCCGCCGGGCCGCCCGCAAGGTGGCGCGCAAGACCGCGCGAGCGGTGCGCCGCGGGGGACGCCGCCTCGCACGCGCCGGGCGTGCCGCGGGACGGCGGGTGAGACGGGCCGCGCGCCGGCGCCGCTAGAGACGCACCAGCGGCCGGCCGAAGTTTCCTCCCTGCATGGCGAGCAGCAGGTGCGCGGGCGCATTCGCGAGCCCCTCGACCACGTGGTCTTTGGTAGCGATGCGCCCGGCGCCGTACCAGGCGATCGCCTCGCGCAGAAACTCGCCCCGCCGGTGCTCGTAGTCCTGCAGGCTCAGGTGCAGCACCTGCAGCGCGCCGGGTGCATGGCCCCCGTGGTGCAGGAGCGCGGCGGCATCCATCGGCGCGAAACTGTTTTGCACGATGCGCGCGCCGCGCGCGAGGACGCCGCTCGTGACCACTGCCTCGAGCATCTCCCCGCCGACATTGTCGAAATAGACATCGACCCCTTTGGGGGCGAGCTGCCGCAGGCGGACCTGCAGGTTGTCCGCACCGTAGTTGATGCACGCCGAGAGCCGCGCGTGCCGGGTGACCCAGTCGCACTTCTCCCGTGAGCCGGCAATGCCGATGGCGCGCGCCCCCTTGAGCATCGCAATCTGGCCAGCCATCGCACCGGCGGCGTTCGCCGCGGCGGAGACCAGTACCGTCTCACCGGCACGCAGCCGCGCGAGGTGCAGCAGGCCGAAGTAGGCGGCCATGCCGGGCGCCCCGAGGACGCCGAGCGCCGTCGAGGCCGGCGTCTGTCCCGGGTGCAGCAGCCGTGCATGCACTCCGGCCGATACGCACAGCTGCTGTAGACCGCAGTCGAGCTCGACCAGGCTGCCGACACTGAAGACATCGTGGCGTGATTCGACGACCTGTCCCACGCCACGTGCAGGCACGACGTCCCCGGGTCGCGGCGAGCCGGGAGCTGCCGCATCCGTCGCGCAGCGGAACGGATCGACCGCCAGCCACAGGGCGCGTGCGAGGAATGAGCCGTTGGTGAGGCGCGGCCGCTCGGTTTCAACGACCTCGAGGTCAGCGGCGCGAGCAGGAGGCCGCTTGATCCTGACCTGCAGATTGTCCACCGCTACTGCCCATCCGTGTCCGCGGCGCGGCGGCGCTCCGCGTCCTCCTGGTACGCCGCGTCGATCTGCTTCCGGACTTCCGCCTGCGTGGACTGTGCCTGCGCTGCCTGCTGCGCTGCCGACTCCGCTGCCGAGGCACCGGCGGCGCCCGTCTCGGCTACACCGCAACCGGTCAGCACCGCCACCAGCAGGATCAGCACTGCCCACGCGCGCCCCATGCCGTCAATGTACGCGCGCAGACCGGCGGCGCAAGAGGAGCGCCGATCGTGGCACTATGTTGTCCATGCCGAGGGCAACACCGACCCAGCTGCCGGCACCGGCAGCGCGTGCGCGCCGTGGTTACTTCGAGTGCCGCTACGGACAGCTGCACGTGCACCATGCAATGCCGCCCGGGGGCGGATTCGAGGAAGGTACTCCGCTGCTGTGTCTGCACGACCTCCCCGGATCAGGCCGGGTGTTCACCCGCCTTTTGCCTCTCGCGGGCGAGGACCGCTCCGTGTACGCGCCCGATCTGCCCGGATTCGGCGAGTCGGACGGACCTGGCGCGCGGCCCACCATGAGCGAGTACGCGGCCGCGATCGGTGACTTCATCGACAGCATGCGACTGCGCAACATCGCGGTGTTGGGTCTGCGCGGCGGTGCGATCCCGGCGACCGAGCTCGGGCTCATGCGGCCCACGCAGTTGAGCCGGGTCATCCTGATGTCGGTGCCGCTGCTGAGCGAGACCGAACGGCAGGCGGCGCGCAGTCAGGCAACGCCTGCGACCGATGCGCAGCGCTGGGTGCTCGAGGCCGCGGCACAGTATCCACTGCGCGAACGCCTGGCACGGCTCAGCCAACGCCTGCTGGTGCTGCGTCCGCACGACGACCTGTGGGAAGCGACCGCGCGCGTGCGTGAGGTGCTCCCAGCGACCCGTCTGACGGAGCTGCCGGAGAGCGGGCTCGAAGCGCTGGCGCAGGCGCCGCAGCGCATCGCCGATACCGTCCGGGAGTTCCTGCGGGCCTGAGACGGGGGTTTTCGGGAGGTTTCTCACATAATTTGCCGCAGTGCGTGCGGCGCCCACATGATGGAGCGCTACACTTTTCTCGCATGCCCATGGACCACGGGGAATCTCGATGAGCTCGCGTCCGCGGCCCCCCCCGCCGGCGCCACCGCGCGCCGATCCCGATCTCGACAGCACCGCCGAGCTGCCGGTGTTGGATCCCCCGTCTGCGCCCGACACGGGTGCGACCATGACCGTGCGCGTCGCACCCGGCATGTCGGAGCAAGCGCCACTGAGCGACACCGACACCTGGGCCGGGCCTGTCGAGGCGCGTCCGCCAGCCGCCGCCGCGGCGAGCGCCGAGGATCGGCGCCAGCACGAGGCTGAGCGCCAGCGGCTCAGCGCGGCACTGGCCGATGCCCAGGAGCGTCTCGCGAGCCACGGCAAGCGGCTCGTGCAGCTCGAGCGCGCGCGTGACGAGGCGCTGAGCGCGCAGGCCGCGGCCGCACAGCGCGCCGCGGGCGCAGAGCAGCGCGCGACGCTTGCCGAGCAACGCGCTGCCGCTGCCGAGCAGCGTGCGACCAACGCCGAGCAGAGCAGGGCCGGCTTCGAGCAGCGGGTCGCGGAGCTCGAGCAACGGGCCGCCCGCATGACGGCTGAGCTCACCGAGCGGCAGGCGACGGCTGCCCAGCAGGCACGGCGGGCGGAGGAGTCCGGGCGTGCGCTCGCAGCGGCACAACAGCATGCCGCGGCAACGGCCGAGGAGCTGGTCCAGGCGCGGGCCATGGTGAGCGCCGCCGGGGCCCGCGCGCAGCAGCTGCAGCGGGCGCTGGATCAACAGGCCAGCGAGGCGCGCGTACGACAGAGACAGGAGCTCGAGCAGCAGCAGGCGCAGGCGGTGGAGCGGCACGCACACGCTGCGGGTGTGATGGACGACCTCCACCAGGAACGCGCCCGCGCCATGAGCTACCTCGAGTCGCTGCAGACGCTCGAGCGCCGCCGCGAGCTCGCCGAGCACGTGGCGACCGATCTGCAGCGGCAGGCCGAAGCCCGCGGCGCGGAGCTGGCAGGCCTCGCCGCCGAGCTGGCGGCGCGCGAGGAGCGGGCGCAGGGGCAGGAGCGCGAGCTCACGCAGCGCGCCGCGCGCATTGCGCAGCTCGAGGAGCAGGCGGGCGCGCTCACCAACATGCTCGCGCAGCGCGAGGACGAGCTGCGCGACGCCGAGCAGTCAGCTGCGGGGCTGCGCATCAGCGTTGCGCGCCTGCAGGACGAGATCAACGAGGGCACCGAACGGTTGCGCGCGCTCGAGGCGCAGGCAGCGGCGCGCGCCGCGGGCGACACGCAGCAGCAGGGCGAGCTGCAGGCTCTGCGGGCGCAGGCGGCCGGGTTTACTGCGGCGCTGCAGGAAGCGCGGCGCACTTCCGAGTCTGCGAGCGCACAGGCGAGTGCTCACCAGGCCGCGCTCGCCGAGCAACGCGAGCGCGCGCTGCAGCTCGAAGCCTCCCTCCAGGCCGAGCGCCACCGAGCCCAACAGCTCGAAGCCGAGCTGGCAACCGTGCGCGGCGAAATGGAGGAGTGGGGAGGCGTGCTGCGCTCGGCGCAGCAGGAGCGCAATGCTCATCTCGCCAGCATTGCCGCGGCCGAGGCGCGCGTGCGCGCGCTCGAGCAGGACGCGAACGCGCGCGCGGAGAATGCCGGCACGCTCCAGGCTCAGTGCACTGCGCACCTGACGCGCATTCGCGAGCTCGAGAACGACCTGCACGCCACCGAAGAGGCGCTGCATCGGCTCGAGGCCGATGCGCGCGGCCGCGGCTCGCGCATCACCGAGCTCGAGAAATCCAATCAGCAGTGGCGCGAGACTGCCGGTGAGGCGCGCACCGCCGTAACCGATGCGCACGCCGCGCTCGGCGATTCGGCGCGGCACGCGCACGAGGACATGCTGCCCGCGGAGCCGGTGCCGGATGGCGCCACGCGGCTGCTGATTCACAGCGATGACGGACGCGAGGTGGTGCACGTGCTCGGGCGCAAGACCAGCATCGGCCGCACGCCCGACAACGATCTGCAGCTCGATGCGAAGTTCATCAGCCGTCACCACGCGGTGATCCTCGTCGGACCGGTCAACACCGTGATCGAGGACCTCAACAGCACCAACGG
>JAFAVO010000312.1 GCA_019242385.1 Gammaproteobacteria bacterium
GCGCGGCGCCGAAGAAGCCCGCCGCCAAAGCCGACGCCCAGTCAGGCGCCGCGGACGCAGCGACCAGCCACAAGAGCGCGGTCAGCTACAGTCTCGGGGTATCGATGGGCACGCAGCTGAAGGGTAACGGGGTCAGTGCGGATGCCATCAATGCCCAGCGCCTCGCGCAGGGCGTGCACGATGCGCTCAGCGGCAAGGCGAAGCTGACCGACGCCGACCAGAGCAACATCACCGCGCTGGTGCGCAGCTCGGTCGAAGGCGTGGCGGAATCCAACCACCGGGCCGCTGCCAAATTCCTGGCCGAGAACAGCAAGAAGCCGGGAGTCGTTACCACGGCGAGCGGCCTGCAGTACAAGGTGCTGGCTGCAGGCAGCGGCGAGTCGCCGAAGGCGAGCGACGAGGCGACGGTCAACTACCGCGGCACGTTGCTCGATGGCACGGAGTTCGACAGCAGTTACAAACGCGGCGAGCCGGCGACATTCCCGGTGTCGCGTGTCATACCCGGCTGGACCGAGGCACTGCAGCTGATGAAGCCGGGTGCGAAATACGAGTTGTACATCCCGCCGCAGCTCGCCTACGACATGCGCTCGCGCCCGCCGATTCCGCCCGGGTCGATGCTGATCTTCCAGGTCGAGCTCGTGAGCTTCAAGGGCCCGCAGGCGCCGGGCACGCCGGGGCAGCCTGCCGAGCCGGCCGCCTCGACGCCACCGAAGTAACCCGCGGGGGGCCGCGCCGCGCGCAGCGCTCAGCTGTGCGCGTTCGCGCCGGGGTCGTAGCGCATCGGCTTGGTGACACCGAGCCGCGTCAGCTCGCGCAACAGGCTGCTCGCCAGCTCCTGGAACGCGGCGCGCTCGAACACCGGCGCGGCGGACCAGTCGTACGCCCACGGATGAGCTGTGCGCAGGCTCTCCGGCTCATCGGCGTAGCGTGGAATGACGTGCGCGTGGAGTGCCGGCTCCTGATTGCCGAAGATGGCGTAATTGATGCGCACCGCGCCGGTAACCTTCAGCAGTGCATCGCCGAGCCGCGACATGTCGGAGAGGAACGCATTGCGCTCGTGCGCCCCGAGCGCGTTGAGATTCGGTACCACCGGATCGGGCAGCAGCAACGCATAGCCGCGCACGAACTGCCGCTCGCCGAACACCGCCCAGCCGGAGAACAGGCGCGCGATCACGCGGGCATCGCGCCCTGCGCGTGCGGCGACCACCTGGGCGTGAATCGCGCTGAGCGTGTCCGCGGCGGCTTCGTTCTTCATCAGCTGCTGGCGGATGAGCGAAACATAAAATATACCGCACCGAGGATGCACAAGGCCGCCGACAGGTAGTCGAGCTTCATGGGTTTATGCATGTAGAGCACGGCGAACGGCACGAACACGCTGAGGGTGATGACCTCCTGGCGATGAGCACCGGACTCATGGCGCGGTCCGCGTGGCGACGCGCAGCGTGTGCAGATCGAGGAGCGTGCTGCCGTGGTCGCGATGGACGATGCCATGCCAGCCGCGCGCACGTGCGCTCGCCACGTTGTCGGCGCGGTCATCGATGAACACAGTGACCGCGGGCTCGAGCGCGAAGCGCCGCTCGGCTTCGGCATAGATCGCCGGGTGCGGCTTCATCACGCCGGCCACGTAGGAAGGCAGAGCACCGTGGCCGATGGTGTGCAGACGGTATTCGCGCGCGAGGTGCGTCCAGTGCAGGTCACCGATGTTCGAGAGCAGAAACACCCGGTAACGCTCGCTCAGGCGATGCGCGAGATCGACCATGTGCGCGTCGAGCTCGAACATGTCGAGCCACCTGCTGCGCAGCTGCTCGAGGCAGGCGCCTTCGGCGCGCGTGAGCCCGCGCAGCCGTTCGAGCAGTCCATGCCCGGAGAGCTGGCCGGTCTCGTGGTCCTCGAGCCGGATGCCGGTCATCACCGCGTCGCGGTCGGCGGCCTGTGCGCCGTGCGCCTGGAGAAATTCGAGCAGCGGGCGATAGTTCATCCGCACCAGCACCCAGCCGATGTCGAATACGATGTTACGTATGCCGTGCGCCACGGGCGTGAGCCTCAAAACTGCAATCCGCTATGCATCACGCTGCCGGCGTCCCCGGCCCGGCGGTTTACCGCGACCACGGCCGGCTTCGGGAAGAAATTGAACTCGGTGGCGCACGCCCAGGTGTAGGCGCCCATGGCGCGTCCGACGATGAGGTCACCCTCCCTGAGCTGCGGCAGCATGAGGTTCTCCGCGATCACATCGATACTGTCGCAGGTCGGGCCGGCGAGCACCGAGGGCAACCGTTCGGCGCCGTCGCGCAGCGTCTCGACCGGATAGCTCGCCTTGTCGAACAGCTGACCGCTCCAGGCGCCGTACAGGCCATCATCTAGGTAGTACCACCAGTGTCCCTCGCGCCGTGCGCGCCCCATCACCGTCGCCACACCGATCGCGGCGGGGCCGACGATGTAGCGCCCCGGCTCGGCGATCACACGTACCCGCCGCGGCAGCTGCGCGAGCGCTGCACGCAACGGCGCACAAAAGCGTCGGATGTCCTGCACCGGCTCGGTGTAATCGATGGGAAAGCCGCCCCCGATATCGAGCGTATCGAAGATCCCGAGCCCGGCGCGCCGCGCGCGCGCCATGAGCTTCATGCAGGCCCCGACCGCCTCGACGTGCTTGGCGGCATCGCGCACCTGCGAGCCGGCGTGAAAGGACAGGCCGCGCACGCGCACGCCGAGATCGGCGGCGATGCGCGCGAGCGTCAGCAGGTCTTCCGGATCGCAGCCGAACTTGCGCGACAGGTCGACCATCGCCCCGGGACTGCGAAAGGAGACGCGCAACAGCAGCTCCGCCCGGTCGGTGAGTTGCGCGAACTTGCGTATCTCGTCCGGGTTGTCCGCGACGAACAGCCGCACGCCGAACTCGAGCGCGTTGGCGATGTCCTGGGGACGCTTGATGGGGTGGGTATGAATGCAGCGCGCCGGGTCCACGCCGAGACGGCGTGCAAGCTGCACCTCGCCGCTCGTGGCGAGATCGAGGTAACCATCCTCGGCCAGCACCGCCGCGACCACCGCCGGGTGCGGCAGGGGCTTGAGGGCATAGTGCAGAGCGACCTGCGGCAGCGCCTTCTTCAGCTTGCGCATCTGCACGCGCACCCGCTCGCAGTCGAGGATCAGCAGCGGCGAGCCGAACTCCTTGACGAGGCGGCGGACTTCGGCGGGTTGAAACGGATCTATGAAGGGCGGGCGGCGCACTTAGCGCAGCTTACGGCAGCACCGCACGCGTACCCGTTCCATCGTCGCTCTCGGCCACGCTGCTCGCGGCGCGCAGCAGGCGATCGCGTATCGCATCCCAGCGCTCGCCTTCGGGGACTGCCTGCACCAGGATCTGTTGGCAGCCGGCCTTGTCGAGCGTGCGCAGGTTAGTGTACAGGTCGCGCGCGTACATCTCGGGACGGCGCCCGGCGTTGATCCAGGTGACGTACTTGTGCGAGCGCAGCGGCAGACGCTGCGCAAGCACGGCGATGCGCCGGCCGCCGGTCGAGGCGGCATCCGCCTGGGCATCGATCTCGCCCGCCGGTACGATGGTGAGCGGCGTGCTCGGGGCATAGTGCGTCGGCGCACCACCGGGCACGCGGGGCGCACCGGCCGGCGGCGGGCCCTCGGCGAGCTCGCCCGCCACCGCGCGCAG
>JAFAVO010000077.1 GCA_019242385.1 Gammaproteobacteria bacterium
TCTGGGGCTGGTGCTGCTCGTAGCCGGTGGTATCACCTGGTCGGCGAGCCGCATGCTGCGCGAGCTCGCCGATGCGCAGGGCAAGGCGCGCGTCCAGCTCGCCGCTACCAGCGCCCGCGAGGAGCTGCGCCGCATGGGCGAGGACGCCCACGCCGCAACCGAGGCGCTCGCGGAGCGGCCGACACTGCAGCGCCTGCTGGCCGAGGGGCGCAGCGAATCGGTGTCCCCGCTGCTGCGGCGCGCCTGCGAGGCCGCCAACGTCGATGCCTGCGCGGTGCTCTCGGGCAAGACGGTGCTGGCGGTCTCGGGGCCCGCGCTCGACTGGCAGCAGGTCGTGACCGCGGCGAGCGAGCAGGGAACGACCTTCATGACGCCCGCCTCGACCGGACAGGTGCCCCTGCTCGGGGCGCACGTGGCACTCGGTGACCAGGGCTACGTCCTCTATGCGGTGCGCCGGCTCGATGCGGCGCTCGCTCAGGCGCTGAGCACCCGCGTCGGCGCGCAGGTGCGCTTCATCGACTACCGCGCCTATCTGAACGCACCGGTTGGCGCATTCACGCCGCTCTACGCCGCGGCGCTCGCGGATGGCCACTCGGCGGTGCAGCGCATCGACTCGCAGGACAGCTATGCGGCGGCGGTACCGGTGTTCGCAGCGAGTGGCGAGGCCATCGCGCTCATCGAGGCACGCCTGCCGACCGGCGCGGTCGACACTGCCGCGCGCCACTTCCTCCACCGCTTGCTCGCCGCGGCGCTGTTCCTCGCCGCGCTCGCGGTGCTCGCCTCGGTGGTCCTCGGCGGCCTGGTCGCCGGCCCGGTGCGCGCCCTGACCGCCGCGGCCACGCGCCTCGGCAGCGGCGATTTCTCCGCCTCCATACCGACCGGGGGCGCAGCCGAAGTGGGTGCGCTCGCGCGCACCATGGAAGACATGCGCCGCAACCTGATCGAGCTCACCAGCACGCTGCGGCGGCGCGAGGCCGAGGCGCGCGCGGTGCTCGGCGGCATCGTCGAAGGTGTCTATGCGGTCGACAAGAACCGCATCATCCGCTACCTCAATCCGCAGGCCGAGCGGCTGCTCGGGGTCTCCTCGGAGGAGGCGGTCGGCCGCTTCTGCGGCGATGTGCTCAAGCCGCGCGAGGAGCACGGCCGGCGCCCCTGTGAGCTGCATTGCCCGATCGTGCAGGCCCGCGGCGCGGAGAGCGCCAAGGCGGTTGAGCAGCTGAGCGCGCACCCGGGCGATCCGCGCACCACGGTCATCACCAGCAGCCGCCCCGCCGATGGGCTCCAGGTGCAGGTGATCCGCGATGAGACCGAGCTGGAGGCCGTGCGCCGCGCGCGCGACTCGGTGCTCGCCAACATTTCGCATGAGTTCCGCACTCCGCTCGCAGCACAGCTCGCCTCCATCGAGCTGCTGCTCACCGGCCTCGACGCCATGCCGCGCGAGCAGCTGCGCGAGCTCATCAGCTCGCTCGAGCGCAGCACGCTGCGCCTCACGCAGCTCATCGACAATCTGCTCGAGAGCGTGCGCATCGAGTCCGGCCAGCTCGCCATCCGCCGCCAGAGCGTGGCGCTCGCCGAGGTGGTGGACGACGCCCGCGCGCTGGTCGGCTCGCTCCTGGCGCAGCGCCGGCAGACGCTCGATGTCAGCCTGCCCGAGGAGTTGCCGGCAGTGAGCGGTGACAAGACCCGCCTCACGCAGGTGTTCGTCAACCTGCTCGCCAACGCCAACAAGTTCGCTCCCGAGGACAGCGTGGTGCGCATCGGCGCGGAGAGGCAGGCCGGCCGCGTGCACGCCTGGGTGGAGGATGAGGGCGCGGGCCCGGTGGCGCTCGATGACGCGCAGCTGTTCGCGCGCTTCCGGCGCGGCGACACCGAGCCCGAGCCCGCCGGACTCGGACTTGGACTGTGGCTGGTAAAATCCATCGTCGACCGGCACGGAGGTCAGGTCGCCTTCGAGCGCACGGCCGCCGGCCGCACCCGCTTCAGCCTGACCCTGCCCGCGGAGGAAGCCGCATGAAGGTGCTGGTGGCCGATGACGATGCCGAGCTGCGCGAGCTGATCGCCTTCACCCTCGGCCAGGCCGGCTACCTGGTGATCAAGGCGAGCGATGGCTCGCTCGCCGTGCGGCTGTTCGCCGAGGAATCTCCCGACCTGGTGGTTCTCGACATCAACATGCCCGGCCTCTCGGGCTTCCAGGTCTGCGAGGCGATCCGCGCGCGCTCGCGCGTGCCGGTGATGATGCTGACGGTACGCGGGGAAGAGGAGGATCTGGTGCGCGCTCTCGGCATGGGCGCGGACGACTATCTCAACAAGCCCTTCAGTCCGCGCACGCTGCTGGCACGGATCGCAGCCCTGCTGCGCCGGGCGGGCATGGAGAACACGTCGCCCGCCGCGGCCGGCCGCGTCAGCCTCGATCTGAGTGAGCACACGGTGCGGATCGGCGCCGGTGAGCCGGTACGGCTCACCAAGCTCGAGTTGCGCCTGCTGCAGATGCTGCTCGCCAACGCCGGACACACGGTGACCTCGGAGCGGCTGCTGGTGCAGGTGTGGGGCCATCGCAGCGGCGGCGACCGCCAGCTGCTCAAGCAGCTGGTGCACCGGCTGCGGCAGAAGATCGAAGCGGATCCGGCAGCGCCCTCGCTGCTGCGCACCGCCGCCGCAGGCTACAAGCTGGTCGTGGACTGATTCAACTTGGGGAAAAGTCGCCTGCGGCGGTTTTGCCGGGCGGCGCGCTGAGGTTTCGCGGCGCTATTTACGCGCGGAGATCTGGTCGAACACTCCGCCGTCGCTGAAGTGGGTGCGCTGCGCATTTGCCCAGCCGCCGAAGTCCGCGATGGTGGCGAGCTGCAGTTGCGGAAACTGCTGGGCGTAGCGTGCCGCGACCTCCTGGTCGCGCGGCCGGTAGTAGTGGCGGGCGATGATGTCCTGACCCTCCTTGCTGTAGAGGTAGTCGAGGTAGGCGCGCGCAACCTCGCGCGTGCCATGGCGCAGCGCGACGCGCTCGACCACCGCCACCGGCGGCTCGGCCAGTATGCTTACCGACGGCACGACGATCTCGAGCTTGTCGCCGCCGACCTCCCGCACCGCGAGCATCGCCTCGTTCTCCCAGGCCAGCAGCACATCACCGAGGCCGTTGTGGACGAAGGTGGTGGTCGCCCCGCGTGCACCGGCATCGAGCACCGGCACGTTGGCGTACACGCGGCGCACGAACTCCTGCGCCTGCTGATCATCACCGCCCGGCTGCGCGCGCGCCCAGGCCCACGCTGCCAGATAGTTCCAGCGGGCGCCGCCGGAGGTCTTCGGGTTGGGCGTGATCACCGCCACGCCGGGCCGTACCAGATCGCTCCAGTCGCGGATTCCCTTCGGATTCCCCTTGCGCACCAGGAAGACGATCGTGGAGGTGTACGGGGAGCTGTTGTCCGGCAACAGGCTCTGCCAGTTCACCGGCAGCAGCCGGCCGGTCGCTGCGATCGCATCGATGTCCGCGGCGAGCGCGAGCGTCACGACATCCGCCGCGTTGCCCTCGATCACCGAGCGCGCCTGGGTGCCCGAGCCGCCGTGCGACTGCTCGACCCGCACCGTCTGGCCCGTCTTGCCCTGCCAGTAACGCGTGAAGGCGGCATTGAACTCCGCGTACAGCTCACGGGTCGGGTCGTAGGAGACATTGCGCAACGTGAGGCGCGATCCGCCCGCCCCGTTGCCGCCTGAACCGCAGGCCACCAGCGCGCCGAGCCCCAGGGCTGCGAGAGTCAGCGCGCAGCGGCGCGCGAGAGTTCGAGTCGATTGCATCGGCGCATGCTAACGGCGGCGACCTGCTTTGTCAGCTCGATCGCGGTGACGACGCTGTTATGGCGCCGGCAGCCCGAGCGTGCGCCGCAGGTGCGGCTCGAGAGCCACGGCGCACTCGCCCACGGTGCGCGGTCCGCCGAGCTCGGCGAGCTGCGTCATCTGCAATCCCTCATAGCCGCAGGGATTGATGCGGGCGAAGGGGGCGAGATCGAGCGCCACGTTCAGCGCGAGGCCGTGATAACTGCCACCGCGCCTGACGCGCACCCCGACGCTCGCGAGCTTGCGGCCGTGCACGTACACGCCCGGCGCCTCGCGCCGGGCGCTCGCGCTGATACCATGCTCTGCGGCCAGATCGATCACCGCACGCTCGAGGGCGCTCACGAACTCGCGCACGCCGAGCAGCGCGCGGCGCAGATCGATGAGCGGGTACACGACCAGCTGTCCCGGCCCGTGGTAGGTCACCTGGCCGCCACGATCGGTCTGCACCACCGGAATATCACCCGGGGCGAGCAGGTGCGTGCGGCTTGCGCTCACCCCGAGGGTGAACACCGGCGGATGCTCGAGGAACCAGATCTCATCGGCGGTGCTGGCGCTGCGCTCGGCGGTGAAGCGCTGCATGGCGCGCCAGGTCGGCTCGTATGGCGCGAGCCCGAGATGGCGTACCCGGGGCGCGGGCACCCGCAGGTCCTGCACACTTACGCTCATGGCGCGAAGCGCGCGTTGTCCAGGCCTGCGTTGTTGCGGTTCAGTGCCTGCTCGGCGCGGTAGCTCGAGCGCACCAGCGGCCCGGACACGCATTCGAGAAAACCCTGAGCGAGCGCGCGCTCGCGGTAGCGATCGAACTCTGCCGGGGTGACGAACCGCTCCACCGGCAGATGGTTCAGGGTGGGCCGCAGGTACTGGCCGAGCGTGAGGAGGTCCACGCTCGCGCTGCGCAGGTCGGCGAGCGTTGC
>JAFAVO010000241.1 GCA_019242385.1 Gammaproteobacteria bacterium
CTCGCCGCGGGCGATTCGGCGCGACTGTCGGACGGGCGCACCTTGCGCGTGGTGGACGCTGCGATCCACGCCGACGGCCGCTGCGAGTTTCTTGCAGTGACGCCTCTGGACCCGGGAGACTCCGGTTCCGAGCACGAGGAGGCGAGCGGCCGCGAGCTCGGCGCAGTCCCTCTGCCGTTGCCATACGCGCTACCGCGGTGAGCGTCAGCTCTCGGGGCGCAGCTGCGGGAAAGCGATCACGTCGCGAATGGACGCGCTATCGGTGAAGAACATCACCAGTCTGTCAATGCCGACCCCCAGCCCAGCCGTCGGAGGCAGTCCGTACTCGAGCGCCCGCACGTAATCGGCGTCGAAACGCATCGCCTCCGGGTCGCCATGCTCCTTGCGCGCAGCCTGAGCGAGGAAGCGCTCTGCCTGCTCCTCCGGATCGTTGAGCTCGGAGAAGCCGTTGGCGATCTCACGCCCGGCGAGAAAGAACTCGAAGCGATCGGCGGTGAACGGGTCGGCATCATTTGGCCTGGAGAGCGGCGAGACCTCGACCGGATAAGCGTAGACGAAGGTCGGATCGAGTAGCGCACTCTCGGCGGTCTTCTCGAAGAGCTCGATCTGGAGCTTGCCGGCACCATCGTCCGGCTCGTGGCGGATGCCGAGCTGCTCGCAGCGCTTGCGCAGGTAGGTGAGATCGCGCAGCGAGAGCGGATCGATGCCGGGGTTGTGCTCGATGATGGCCTGCTCGACCGTGACCCGCCGGAAGGGCTTGCTCAGGTCGTAGGGCCGGCCCTGGTAGGTCAGCTGCTGAGTCCCGTAAAGCGTCTCGGCGAGACCGCGGGTCGCCTTCTCTATCCAGTCCATGAGGTCGCGATAGTCGGCGTAGGCGAGGTAGGCCTCGAGCATCGTGAACTCAGGATTGTGCTGCGTCGACACGCCCTCGTTGCGGAAGTTACGGTTGATCTCGTACACCCGCTCGAGCCCGCCGACGATCAGCCGCTTCAGATACAGCTCGGGTGCGATGCGCAGGTACATGTCCAGGCCGAGCGCGTTGTGATGCGTCTTGAAGGGCCGCGCCACCGCTCCGCCGGGTATCGGCTGCATCATCGGGGTCTCGACCTCGAGAAAATCGAGCGCATCGAGAAAATCGCGCAGGTAGCGCACGATGCGGCTGCGGGTGCGGAACACCTGCCGCGTCGGCTCGCTCACGATCAGGTCGACGTAACGCTGGCGGTAGCGCGTCTCGGTGTCGGCGAGACCGTGCCACTTATCCGGCAGCGGCCGCAGCGATTTCACCAGCAGCACGAGTCCGTCCACCCGCACCGACAGCTCCCCCGCCTTGGTGCGGAACAACGCACCGGAGGCGCCGATGATGTCGCCGATGTCCCAGTTCTTGAAGCTCTGGTAGCCGGCGCCGAGTGTCTCCTGCTGCAGGTACAGCTGTATCTGCCCGGTGCGGTCACCGATCTTGGCAAAGCTCGCCTTGCCCATCACGCGGCGCAGCAGCAGCCGCCCGCCGACCTGCACGCGCGTCGGATTGGCTTCGAGCCACTCGGCGCTGCGCTCGCCGAAGGAGGCGTGCAGCTGGCCGGCGAGCGCATCGCGGCGGAAGTCGTTGGGGTATGCCGGGCCCGATTCGCGCAGCGCGGCGAGCTTGGCGCGCCGCTCGGCGATCAGCCGGTTCTCATCGCCATTGCCGGGATCGTCACCGGCTGCGCCGCCACGCCCGCCCTGGTCTTGCTTGGTGCCGCTCAAATGCCCGCCTTCAGCGAAGCCTCGAGGAAGGGGTCCAGATCTCCATCGAGCACCGCGGTGGTGTTGCCGATCTCTACTCCGGTGCGCAGGTCCTTGATGCGCGACTGATCGAGGACGTAGGAGCGGATCTGATTGCCCCAGCTGACGTCCGACTTCGACTCCTCCAACACGCGCGCGGCGGCGTTGCGCTTGTTGACCTCCAGCTCGTAGAGCTTCGCGCGCAGCATCTTCATCGCGGTCGAGCGATTCTTGTGCTGGCTGCGCTCGTTCTGACAGGCGACCACGATGCCGGTCGGCAGGTGCGTGAGGCGCACGGCCGATTCGGTCTTGTTGACGTGCTGGCCACCGGCACCGGAGGAGCGGTACACGTCCATCTTGATGTCCGCGGGGTTGACCTCGATCTCGATGTCCTCATCGACCTCCGGCGAGACGAACACCGAGGCGAAAGAGGTATGGCGGCGGTTGCCGGAATCGAACGGCGACTTGCGCACGAGGCGGTGCACGCCGGTCTCGGTGCGCAGCCAGCCGTACGCGTACTCGCCCTGGACCTCGATGGTGGCACTCTTGATGCCAGCAACCTCACCGGGACTGGAATCGATCACCTCGCAACTGAAGCCGTGCGCAGCGCCCCAGCGCAGGTACATGCGCAGCAGCATCTGCGCCCAGTCCTGAGCTTCGGTGCCGCCGGCGCCCGCCTGGATGTCGAGAAAGGCGTTGTGTGCGTCCATCTCGCCGCGGAACATGCGCTTGAGCTCGAGATGCCGCACCTCGAGCTCGAGCCGCTGCGTGTCCTGCTCGATGTCGCGCGCCGCCGCCTCGTCGCCTTCGCTGGCGGCGAGCTCGAGCAGCTCGCCCGCGTCCCCGATTCCCTTGGTCGTGCGGTCGATATCGGCAACCTCGGCGCTCAGGCGCGCGCGTTCTCGGCCGAGCTCCTGCGCGCGGGCGGGATTCGACCACACCGCCGGATCCTCCAGCTCGCGTGCCACCTCCTCGAGGCGCTCCTGCTTGCGGTCGTACTCAAAGAAACCCCCGAAGCGCGTTGATGCGTTCCGCAAGGTCCTTGAGCTGGCGTCTGAGCTGATTGGCTTCCATGGATTTTCCCGAGGCGGCGGGCGCCGACCGCGTCGGATGCTAGCATCGCGCCGCGGGCTTTAGCGAGCCGCGCCCGCTGGCGCAGCCGCGGGCAGCAGGTGGTCGATCAGCAGCTGCAGACGTCGCTCGCCCTGGTACTCGTTCACTTCCAGACGGTACACCAGCTGCCACTCGCCCTCCGGGGGCGCGAACGACACACCCTCGGCGAGGTGATTGAAGGCGATCGCATCGAAGCTGCGCCCACTGCGCGGTACCTCGACCCACATTTTCACATGGCGGTCGCCGATGATCCGTGCGTTGCGGACGCTGAAGAGCCCATCGAAGCTCGGCTCGGGAAACGCCTGGCCCCAGGGGCCGCCGGCGCGCAGCGCTTCCGCCGTCGGCAGCGCGATCTCCGCGACCGAGAGCTCGCCGTCGGTCTCCACCACGTCGCGGGCACCCGCCGCGGGCAGCGCACGCGCCACCTCTGCGTCGAAGGCGCGGGCGAACTCATCGAGACGCGCACGCTCGAGCGTCAACCCCGCGGCCATGGCGTGCCCACCGAAGCGCTGAATGAGCCCAGGATGGCGTGCGGCGATCGAATCGAGCACGTCGCGGATGTGGATACCCGCGATGGAGCGCGCCGAGCCGCGCAGCGTCGCCGCGTCGGCAGCCGCGAAGGCGATCACCGGCCGGCGCACGCGCTCCTTCACACGGCTCGCGACCAGGCCCACCACGCCCTGGTGCCAGCTCTCATCGAAGAGACATACGCCGCTGCGCTGCACCGCGCTCGCGACCGGACCCTCGAGCACCCGCACGGCGGCGAGCGCCTCCTGCTGCATGCGTGCCTCGATGGCGCGACGCTCCTCATTGAGCGCATCGAGCCGCGCGGCGAGCGCGGCGGCACTGCGCTCGTCATCGGCCAGCAGGCACTGCACGCCGATGGTCATGTCATCGATGCGTCCCGCGGCATTGAGCCGCGGGGCGACCGCGAAGGCGAGATCGGCGGCGGTCAGATCGGCCGGCGGCCGCGCGGCGAGCGCGAGCAGCGCGCGGATGCCCGGTACGCAACGTCCGGCGCGGATGCGCCGCAAGCCCTGGGCGATCAGCACCCGGTTGTTGGCATCGAGCGGCACGACATCGGCCACCGTGCCGAGCGCCACGAGGTCCAGAAGCTCGGCGACCCCGGGGGCGGAGGGGCTGGCGAGCCCATCGCGCTCGAGCGCGCGGCGCACTGCAGCCATGACGTAGAAGGCGACGCCGACGCCGGCGAGCGAGCGGCTGGCGAAGCGGCTGCCGGCAAGATTGGGGTTGACGATCACGTTGGCGTCCGGCAGAAGGCTACCGGGCAGGTGATGATCGGTGATCAGCACATCGATGCCGCGCTCGCGCGCGGCAGCCACGCCCGCATTGCTGGAGATGCCGTTGTCGACAGTGATGATGAGCGAAGGCGCGCGTGCCGCGGCCAGCGCGACGATCTCGGGGGTGAGGCCGTAGCCGAATTCGAAGCGGTTCGGTACGAGGAAATCGACGCCCGCAAATCCGCAGGCACGCAGCGCCCGCACCACCAGCGCGCAGCTGGTCGCACCATCGGCGTCGAAGTCCCCGATCACGAGCACACGCCGGCCACGGTGCCTGCACATCAGCTCCGCGGCCGCGGGGATGCCCTCGAGCGTGCCGACGGGAAGCAATTGCACGAGCGAGTGATCGAGCTCGGTTTGCGAGCGCACCCCGCGCGCCGCGTAGACCCGCGCGAGCACCGGATGGAGCCCGGCTCCGAGGGCGAGCGTCGCCTCGCGCGCCCGGCGCACGATGCGCACGTTCACACGAAGCCCGCCAGGCCGCGGCGCGGCCGACGCCAGAATCTGCGCAGGCTGGCGCGCTGTATGCGCACGCACACATCGTTGACGATGAGACTCAGCCGCTCGAGCGTACCGCGGCGCAGGGCGGCGAGCGCCGGCGAGACGAGCCGCTCATCGATGCGGCGCAGTGCATCGGCCGTGGTGTCCGAATCCTCGCGCAACTCCCCTCCCAGCTCCACCAGCAACACTCCTGCCTGCACGCCGGCCGCGAGCAGCTCCTCCAGCCGCTGCGGCGCGCTCTGCACCGCCGAGCCCTGAAGCCGCCACAGCCCCTCGAGCCACGCATCCCGTCCGCAGGCGAGCGGCAGCCTCCGCGCCGGCTCAGGCGCGGGGCACACTATCCGTCCGCTCGCTCCCCAGGGCCACAGGGCGCTCACCGGCGCAGCGCCGCGCTGCCGGCGTGCCTCATTGAGCGGCAGAGCGTGCAGCCACATCTCGATCTCCCCGAGCAGGCGGCGCAGCGGCACCGCAGCAGGTCCCGCGGGCATCAGCTCATCGAGCTCGCAGCCGGCGTAGCGTGCGGGCTCGGGCGTCGCCAGCGGCGCGATTCCCGGAGTGTCGAGCAGGAATTCCCCCGATGGCAAGGGCAGGAGGGCGCAGGCGGAGGCGGGGAAGCTGCGCGCGAACTCGGCGCTGAGCTGCGCCTGTTCCGCCTCGGTCAGGCGCAGCAGTCCACGCTGGTCGAGGAAGACCCCGCGCAGGTGTGCGCGCAGATGCAGCGGTGTCGCGATCCAGCGCGCCGCGGGCTGCTCACCGTCAACGGACTCCGCAACGCGCGCCGTCCGCAGTCCTGCGGCCGCGATACACACAGGTGCGACGCCCTCGAGATCCATCCGTCCTGCGCTGTGCAGCAGCTGCTCGCGCCAGCCGCGCGGCAGCCGCGCGTGCCGGCCGAAGCGCGCGAGTTGCTCGAAGCCCGGCAGATCCGGCAGCGCGGCCGCGGAACCGCGCAGCTCACGCGGCAGATACAGATCCTGGACCACCATGACGAGATCGCGCACCGGCGTTATCGTATCGGAGGTGAAGTTCACCCTCGAACCGCCCTCGGGCGCGAATCTGATCCGCAGCTATTCCGACACCGAGCTGCGCATCGGCGAGCAGCGCGTGCAGCGCAGTTGCCTGGTGACGGCCGAGCGGCTCATCACGGACTGGGCGCCGGCGAGCTTCGCTGAGCTCGCGCCGCCTCACCTCGATGCAATCTTCGCGCTCGCCCCCGAGCTGGTGGTGCTTGGCACGGGTCCGGTTCAGCGTTTCCCACCGGCCGCGGTGCGTGCCGAGTTCACCCGGCGCGGCCTCGGGCTCGAGGTGATGCAGCTCGGTGCGGCCTGTCGCACCTTCAACGTGCTCGTGCAGGAGGAGCGGCGGGTGCTCGCCGCGTTGTTCTTACGCTGAGGTGTTGGGATCGGCGCCGGGATGCTGCCGGTGCGAGGATGACCGGCAGAAGACACAAGGGGAGGGTCAACCAACCAAACAATCATTCGAAGCTGACAGACTCGAACAATTGCACTGTTCTTTTTCTTGTTTGAACGTTATTGCTCTTGTTGCGACGTCCCTCCTCCCTGTGTCTTCTGCCGGTTACCCTCCGCGTGTCGTCGATAGGAGACAGGGGCTGCATGTTAAACGCGTCGTAGAAGGCGGCGCAACTCATTTGAGCTCGCAGAGGCCTGCATGCGCCCGCGCCGCCGCTGGGATCCTCTGGGTGATTACCTGTAGCTGGGGGCAGGCGCACCGGAGTGCGCCCGACCCAAGTTAGAATGGATATAAACCTCGTCGGCTCAGATAGTTACAATGTTTTTTAGATCGCGTTTACGACTCTTGCGGGAGCTCGGCGGCGGCCTCAGGAGGTACCACCGAGGAGCGGGACGAAGGCGACCGATGCCAGCGCTTCCCGCTCGATGCGCTGCTCGCGGCGGGTAAAGCGCACGAGCTGCTGGTCGCCTTCCGGTCCGATCGGCACGATCAGCCGTCCACCCACCTTGAGCTGCTTGAGCAGGGTCTCCGGCACGGCGAGCGGCGCGGCGGCCACCAGGATTCCGTCGAACGGGCCCTGGGTTTTCCACCCGAGTGCGCCATCCCCGTGGCGAAAGCGCACGTTGCGGATGCCGAGCTCCTTCAACCGCTCGCGTGCGCGCGTGAGCAGCGGCTCGATGCGCTCGATGGTGCTCACGCGCTGCACCAGCGGTGCGAGCACTGCAGTCTGGTAGCCACAGCCGGTGCCCACCTCGAGCACGTTGTCGGCGGGGCCGGCTTCGAGCAGCGCCTCGGTCATGCGCGCGACGATGTAGGGTTGCGAGATCGTCTGCCCGAAGCCGATCGGCAGCGCAGTGTCCTCATAGGCGCGGCTGCCGAGTGCCTCGTCGACGAAGATGTGGCGCGGCACGTTGCGGATGCGCTCGAGCACTGCGGCATTGGTGATGCCCTGATCGCGCAGGCGCTGCACCAGGCGGTCGCGTGTGCGCGCGGAGGTCATGCCGATGCCCTCGAGGCGCAGGTCAGCCATCAGATTCCGTCCAGCCAGCTCGCGAGTGCCGGCAGTACGGCGTGGCGTGTCAGGTCGACCTGCAGCGGCGTCACCGAGACGTAGCCCTGCGCCACGGTCGCGAAGTCGGTTCCGGGGCCGGCCTCCTGCTCGGCGCCGGCCGCGCCAACCCAGTACACGGGCCGCCCGCGCGGATCCTGCGCACGCATCACCGGCTCGGAGCGGTGGCGATAGCCCAGACGGCTGGCACGGAAGCCGCGCAGCTCGGCAAACGGCACGTTCGGCACGTTGACGTTGAGGATCAGCGAGCGGTCGAGCGGACGCTGCAGCAGCTGCGCTACCAGCACGCGTGCGACCTCGGCGCCGGTGTCGAAATGCCCGCCACCGGTACCGGCGGTGCACAGCGAGATGGCGAGCGTCGGCAGGCCGAGGAAGCGGCCTTCGACCGCCGCCGCCACCGTGCCCGAGTACAGCACGTCATCGCCCAGATTCGGGCCGTCGTTCACTCCGGACACCACCATGTCGTGCTCGAAATCGAACAGGCCGCTGATGGCGAGATGCACGCAGTCGGTCGGAGTGCCGGGCACGAAATACACGCCCGGCTCCGCCTCGAAGACCCGCAGCGGCACATCCAGCGTGAGCGAGTTGCTGGCGCCGCTGCGGTTGCGGTCGGGCGCGACGACGGTGACATCCGCCAGCGTCGCCAGCGCGCCGCGCAGGCGACGGATGCCCTCGGCACGGTAGCCGTCATCGTTGCTGACCAGGATCTTCACTTGGGGGGCCGTGAGTGCGCACCACGAGAGCGGCTGACTATACTGGAAGCGGACACAGGTGGCGGAGCCCAGCGTGACGGTCCTGCCAGAAGACGAGGACGCAGACGAGGACACCGAGGACGCGCGGCTGTTCCGGCAGGCGGTGCGCGGTGTCAGACCGCTGCGCGCGGACAGCGCTGCGCCGCGGCCACCGCGTGCACGGCCACGCGCGCGCTTCACCCGAGCCGATCGGGCAGCGGTGCTGCGCGAGAGTCTCGATGTGCACGGCATCGACCCCGAGCAGCTCACCGGCGAAGCGCTGGTCTTTCGCCGTCCGCACATCGGGCCCGGTGTGCTGCGGCGGCTGCGCCGCGGAGATTACCGCGTGCAGCGCGAGATCGACCTGCACGGCATGACGGTGGTCGAGGCGAAAGCGGCGCTGCGTGAGTTCCTGGTGAGCGCACTCGAAGAGCGCGTGCGCTGCGTGCGCATCGTTCACGGCAAGGGACTGCGCTCGGGTCATCGCGGCCCGGTGCTGAAGGCAGCGGTCAGCTCGCTCCTGCGCCGTACCGGTGCGGTGCTGGCCTACGTCTCGGCGCGCCCGGTCGACGGTGGCACCGGCGCGCTCTACGTGCTGCTCTCCGCGGACTGACTGTCGATCAGCTCGCCGAGCACCGCAGTCGCAAACGCGCCGCGCGTGAGGCGAAAATGGATGCGCACCGACTCCGGCTCGAGCTCGCAGCGCAGCTCCCGCACCGCGAGCCGCAGAGCGCGACGCTCCTGCGCCATGCCGGCCGCGGCGCACGCGGCGGCCGCATCCGCGTAACGCGCCGCGATCACCGCTTCGAGCTCGAGCACTCCGGCGGCGGTGGCTGGAGTCCCCCGCCCCCACAGCGGCCCGGTCGGGTGAATCTCCAGGCGCTCGCAGCGCTCGATCAGGGTGGTATCGGGGGTCTCGACCGGAAAGATGCTGCCGCGCTCATCGAGGTTCGCCACATCGCCGGCGAGCAGCCGCTCCCAGGTGCCATCGGCTACCCGTGCGGCCAGCAGCGCATTGAAGATCACGCTGCGTGCGGCGGAGAGCACGAAGGCGCGCTGCTGGCGCGGCAGCCGCTGCGCCGAGCCGCGCAGCTGCTGCAGGTTGCCGCCATCGCGCCCGAAACGCTGCGGCCCGAAGTAGTTCGGTACGCCGCGCCGCTCGATCGCGGCCAGACGTGGCGCCAGGCGGGACGCGAGCTCCGCGCCATCCCCGTGCTCGGTGCGGATGCGTACCGCAAAGCGATTGGCGGCGAGTGCGCCGCGCGGCAGCTTGCGGCCGTGCGCATGCGCCTCGAGCACCTGGAAGTCGCTGCTCCGCAGCTCCAGCCAATCAGTGAAGGTGGGCCGTCGCGGCAGGGAAAACCACTGCACGGCGACGGCGCGGCGGTCCTTGAGCCCCGCATAACCGACCTCCGAAGGCCGACAGCGGCAAAGCCGCGCCAGCTCACTTGCCACCCACTGAGTGTTGGCATTGCGCTTGCGGACCTTGAGCAGCACGTGCGGACCATCGCCCGTCGGCGCGAACCCGAGCTCCTCCTCGATCAGGAAGTCCTCGGGCTCGCTGCGCAGCCGGCCACGCGCAGCCGGGGCTCCAAAGGCGCGTGGGGGCGCGAGTGCCGCCTCGAGCGCGCTCAGCTCCGGGCCCGCCATGCGGCTTTCTCGCCGAGCAACACCATGGCCTGCGCGGCAATGCCCTCGCCACGCCCGAGGAAGCCCAGGCCTTCGGTGGTGGTCGCCTTGATGTTGACGCAGTCCTCGGCCACCCCGAGCAGAGCGGCGATGCCCGAGCGCATGGCGTCACGATGCGGAGACACCTTGGGCGACTCCGCCAGCACGGTCAGGTCCGCGTTCACTATCGCGAGGCCGCGCTCGCTCAGCATGCGCACGACCTCGGTGACGAAGCGGCGGCTGTCGGTACCGCGCCAGCGCGGATCGCTATCCGGGAAGTGCTGACCGATGTCACCGAGACCCGCCGCGCCGAGCAGCGCATCACACAGCGCGTGCAGGAGCACATCTCCGTCTGAGTGCGCGACGATGCCGCGGGTATGCGCGATGCGCACTCCTCCGAGCATCAGGAAGTCTCCCGGACCGAAAGCATGCACGTCGAAGCCTGAGCCGGTTCTCATGTGAGCGCCCTGCAGCTTGCCGTCATCGCGCGCGCGCAGGATGGCCGCGGCGAGCACCAGGTCCTCCGCGGTAGTGATCTTGAGGTTGCTCGCCGCCCCGCGGACCAGCAGGGGCTGCTCGCCCTGCCACTCGAGGGCCTGTGCCTCATCGGTGGGAAAGCGCTGGCCCGCATGCGCGGCATCGAGTGCTGCGCGCAGCCTGCCATAGCGGAACATCTGCGGGGTGAGCGCGCGCCACAACGCCGTGCGCTCCACGGTCTCCGCAACCGGCGAGCTCGAGCCGGCGTGCGATGAGTCGGCACGCTTGAGAGTATCCGCCGCCGGCGTCGCGAGCAGGCCGCCGAGGGAGTGCGAGCCGAGTTGCTCGAGCAGGCGGTCGAGATCTTCCTGCGCCAGGCAGGGGCGGGCCGCATCGTGCACCACCACCCAGTCGGGCGGGTCCGCCCGGCCGACAAGCGCTTCGAGCGCGAGCCGTACCGATCGGCTGCGCTGATCTCCGCCCGTCACTGCAACTACCGGCACGGCCGCGGACAGCCGCGTCGCGATACGCGGCCACTCGCGATCCTCGGGCGGCAGCGCGATGACGATGCCGGCGCAGCGCGCATCGCGCAGGAAAGGACTGAGGGCCCATTCGATCACGCTGCGGCCCTCGAGGAGCGCGTATTGCTTGGGAGAAGCCGCACCGAAACGCCGGCCGGAGCCGGCAGCCGGCATGATGAGCCAATAGCGCATCGGCGATCGGGCGGTCAGGGGGCGGCTGCAGTTCGCGTCGGTGCACGCGTGGGCTGCGGCGGCGGGGTGGGAACGACCTGATAGAAGGTCTCGTTATGGGCGATCATTCCAAGATCGCTGCGGGCGCGCTCCTCGAGCGCATCGAGGCCGGTCTTCAGATCACGGACCTCCGCAGCGAGCTGCCGATTGCGCTCGGCGAGTTGCGCGTTTTCCGCCTCCTGCGCGGCCACGGCCCGGTGCAGGCGCGCGACCTGACGCACGCCATCGTCGGATAACCACACCCGGTACTGCAGCAGAATGATGGCGGCGGCGAGCGCGACGGCGAGCCACTTCATGGGAGCGAGAGCGTATCAGACACTCCCGCTGCGCGCGAAGTCGCGAGTGAGGGCGCGCGCGGCCCGCTCAGCTGCGGCCCGCCGCTCGGGCGCTGCGCGCGCGAGGCGCTCGCGCACCGCCGTGACCACCTCGGCAGGCGCCGCTTCCGGCCGGCCACAGGCGAAGGGCGCCTCGGGCGCGTACTCCAGGGCAAGCTGCACTGCCTGCGCGTGCGCGACACCGGCGATCTCGGCGCATACGCTGAGCGCCATATCGATGCCCGCGGTCACCCCGCCGCCGCTGACGATGTGACCATCGCGGACCACGCGCCCGGCATCGGGAATGGCACCAAAGAGCTCGAGCAGCTCGCGGAACGCCCAGTGACAGGCCGCCCGGCGGCCCTGCAGCAGCCCTGCGGCACCGAGCAGCAGCGAGCCGGTGCACACCGAGGTGATGTAGCGGGCTTTGCCGGCGAGGCGCCGCAGCGCACCGACATACTCCGCATCCTCCATCGCGGCGCTGCAGCCGACGCCGCCTGGCACACACAGCAGGTCGCAGGCATCGACTTCGGCAAGCCGGTGCAGCCCGGCGAAGGTCAGCCCGCCTGCGCACAGCTCACCGCCGCTCACCGAGGCGAAGATCATGCGCGCCCGTGGCAGCCGGGCAAACACCTCCGCCGGAGCGGTGAAATCGAGTTGGGTGATCTCGGGGTAGAGGGCAAAGACTACGGTGAAGTCGGCGTCGGCCATCGGAGCTTCTCCTTTGCTGCGTGCGGATCATCGCTCCGTTATGCTGTGGCCGAAATGACGTTTTAGCCGCATTTTCAGCCACCCATGTGCCCTCGGGAGCCTGCAGCCGTGCCGCGCCACATCGCCTTCCTGGTCTTTCCCGGATTCCAGCTGCTCGATGCGACCGGGCCGATGGCGGCTTTCGAGATCGCCGGTCGGCTGCGTCCCGGCAGCTACGCTCTGCGGGCGATCGCGCAGCGGCCGGGTGCGGTCGAGAGCTCCTGCGGCATCCCGCTGATCGCGCGCGGCTTCGGCGTGGCACGTGAGATCGACACCCTCATCGTGGCCGGCGGCGAGGGAGTGCGCGCGGCGCTCGGCTGCGCGCACACACGGGCTTTCATCCGCCGCTGCGCCGAGCGGGCGCGGCGCGTGACCAGCGTCTGCTCCGGCTCCTTCCTGCTGGCCGCCGCCGGACTTCTCGATGGGCGCACCGCGACCACCCACTGGAGTTGCACGCAGGAGTTTCGTGAGCGGTTCCCGCAGGTGCGGCTCGACCCGGACCGTATTTTCGTACGCGCGCAGCAGGTGTGGACCTCGGCGGGCATCACTGCCGGCATCGACCTGGCGCTCGCGCTGATCGGCGAGGATCTGGGCGAGGCGCTCTCACGGCGCACCGCGCAGCAGCTGGTCGTCTACCATCGCCGCCCGGGCGGGCAGTCGCAGTTCTCGGCGCTGTTGGAGCTCGAGAGTGCCGGCGGCCGCTTCGCGGCGCTGCTCGAGTTCGTGCGCACGCATTTGCGCGGCGAGCTCGGAGTGGAGCGGCTCGCAGCCGAGGCGTGCATGAGCCCGCGCAACTTCGCCCGCGTCTTCCGCCAGGAGACCGGCGTGACTCCGGCGAAGGCTGTCGAGCGGCTGCGCGCGGATGCGGCGCGCGCCCTGCTCGATGGCGGGGCGCGCTCGCTGCAGGAGGTCGCCCGGCACTGCGGGTTCGGCGATCCGGAGCGCATGCGGCGCAGCTTCCGGCGGCTCTTCGGCACGCCGCCCTCGGCGCTCAAGCGCCTGAGGACCAGCGGCCCCGACTAGGTTGTTGGTGGTGCACGCCGCTGCAACAGCTCGAGGCCCTGTTAGTCATAACATCGGTCCTGGCGTCGATAATCCTTACAAACGCGCAGCCCATCCCGGGCTGCCCGCAGACAATCCGCTGTAATACCGCACAGTTGTGTGCGTGGCGCGGATCCTGCATCGGATTCAGCGGGTAGTAACGCTCGCCCGGGCTCTTTTTTTACAGAACAACAAGGAACAACCTCTCATGGCACCCAGACTGGCACGCGCAGCCATCGGCATCATGGCACTTGCATCGGCGGGCGCAGCTTCCGCCACGGTCACCGAGTACACCGATCAGACGGCCTTCGACGCGGCGGCCTCGAACACCAGTACCTTCAACTTCAATGGTCTCAGTGCGCCCGGGAGCATTACGCTCGGCAACCTCAGCAGCGGTGATCTGTCCTTCAGCGCGAGCAGCACGAACGTACCGCTCCTCTT
>JAFAVO010000012.1 GCA_019242385.1 Gammaproteobacteria bacterium
ATCGCCGCGGCGGGCACTCCCGAGCAGCTGCGCACCAGCACGGCTCCCGCCGTGCATCAATTCATGACCGGCGGGGCGGAAGGCCCGGTGGCTTTCAACTACCCCGCGCCGGATTACAACATACAGCTGCTCGCCGATGCGGACGGCTAACCACTCACTCTTCCTGCTCGAAGGGCTGCGGCGGCTCGGCTCGGTGGCCATTTTTCTGCCGCAGCTGCTGGCGCAGTCGCTCGGCGCGCTCGCCCGGCCGGGCCTGCTGGTGAAGCAGATCTACAACGCGGGCGCCCGCTCGCTCATCATCGTCATGCTCTCGGGGCTGTTCGTCGGCATGGTGCTGGCGCTGCAGGGCTACGAACTGCTGCAGCGCTTCGGCTCCGAGGAGGCGCTCGGCATTGCCGCGGCGCTCGGCTTGCTGCGGGAGCTGGGCCCGGTCGTCACCGCGCTGCTGTTTGCCGGCCGCGCCGGCACGGCCCTCACCTCCGAGATTGGTCTGATGCGCGCCACCGATCAGCTCACGGCCATGGAGATCATGGCCGTCGACCCCTTGCGCTACGTGGCCGCGCCGCGCTTTCTCGGCGGGGTGATCGCCATGCCGCTACTCGCGGCCATCTTCAGCGTCATCGGGCTCTACGGGGCGCAGCTGGTCGGCGTGCAGCTGATGGGTGTCGACAAAGGCGCCTTCTGGTCACAGACCCAGGGCGCGGTCGGGCTGCACGATGTGAGTGAGGGGCTGGTGAAGAGCGTGGTATTCGGTGTGGCCTGCAGCCTGATCGCGGTGCACGAGGGCTACCATGCCGAGCCCACCGCGGAAGGGGTCGCCCTGGCGACGACCCGCACCGTGGTCGCTTCCTCCGTGGTGACACTTCTGCTGGATTACGTGTTGACGGCGGTTTTCCTGTAAGAGGAACTTCGGCTTATGCGTACGAATCGAACACTAGAGATCGGCACCGGAATGTTCGTGGCGCTCGGCTTCGCGGCGCTGCTGTTTCTCACGACACAGTTGCCGGCGAGGGGCCTGAAGCTGGGCGGCGCCAAGGCGGGCTACCACGTGACGGCTGAATTCGACGACATCGGCGATCTGAAGGTGGGCTCTCCGGTCACCATGTCCGGAGTGCGCCTCGGTCAGGTGTCCGGCATCCGATTCGATCCCAAGGACTACAAGGCCGTGGTTACCCTCCGCATAGATTCGCAGTACAACCAGATTCCCGAGGACAGCTTCGCCAGCATCCAGACCCAGGGGCTGCTCGGTGGCAAGTACATCGGACTCAGCCCCGGAGGCCTGGAGACCTATCTCAAGGATGGCAGCCGGATCGATCAGACGCAGTCGGCGATCGTACTCGAGAACCTCATCAACAAGTTCTTCGCCAACTACGCGAGCAGCAAGGGCAGCGAGCAAGGCTCGGGCTCGGCGGCGCCGGGCAAGGCCACGGACAACTCAGGGAAGGCGGAGTCACGCAAATGAGCAGCGCAATACGGGCAGCCTTCAGCGGCTTGGTACTGACACTGGGTTTCGCCTGCGCACAGGCGCAAAACGCGCAGCCGGCGGCCCCTGCGCCTGCACCGCCCGGGGGCCCGAACGCCCCCGCGGGCGCGACCAGCGATCAGTCGCCGAGCGATATCGTGCAGGCTGCAGCCCAGGGCATGTTGAGGGATCTCGACAAGGATCGCGCCGGGTACAAGCGCGAGCCCGCCAAGGTTGGCCAGCTGGTCGATAAGTACCTGCTGCCGCACTTCGACACGGAGTATTCCGCGCGCCTCGTGCTCGGCAAGTACTGGCGCACCGCCACCCCCGAGCAGCGCCAGCGCTTCATCGACGCTTTCTATCACTCGCTGCTAAGCAACTACGGCTCGGCGCTCGCCGACTTCACCGCCGACCGGCTCAAGGTCTACCCGAGCGCCGTCGATGCGGAGAAGTCGACCGCCACGGTGCGCACCGAGGTGAAGCGTGACAACGGCGACCGCGTGTCCGTCAACTACTACATGCACAGGACCCCGCAGGGCTGGAAGGCCTGGGACGTAGTCATCGACGGCATCAGCTACGTCAACAGTTACCGCACCGATTTCGGTGCGCAGATCGAGCAGCAGGGGATCGATGCGGTGATCAAGCGGCTCGAGGCGGGCGAGAAGCCCGGAGCGATCAACAAGCAGACTGCCACCAAGAGCTGAGTGGCCCATGAGCCTTCCGGAAGCTGCGCGCACCACTGACGTCGGGGCCTTTCATCTGGTCAAGGCCGAGGGCGGCTTCGCTGCGCAGGGACCGCTCACCTTCGCGAGCGCCCGGCGCGCGTGCGAGCTCGGGGTGCGCAGGCTCGCCGAGGCCGCGGGTGGCAAGCTCGAGATCGATTGCCGCGGCATCACGCTCTCGGACAGCGCGGGACTCGCCGTATTACTCGAGTGGCTCGGAGTGGCGAAGCGGGCCGGCCGCTCGCTGCGCTACACGCAGCTGCCCCAAGGGCTCGCCGCACTCGCCCGTATCAGCGACGTTGAGGAGCTGCTCGAGCGCGGAGTCTAGTGCGGAGGCGGTGACTCCGGCGTCGCCTGCGGCGGTGGCGCCTGCGGCTGGGGTTGTGACGGCGCTGGCTGCGCGCTCTCGTCCTCGTCCTTGAGGGCCTCCTCCATCAGCTTCTGTTCCTGCGCCTCCTCATCCTGAGGTTGATCGCCGCGCACCTTGAAATCGCGGTTCTGCAGGTAGGCGTTGCGCACGAAGGCATACGGGTCATAGGCACTCTGGATGGTCGCATCGAGCGGCAGGAGCGCTGCGCGCCGGTCGATCTCGCGCACCCCGTAAAGGCCCACGTTCCACCAGAAAGGCAGGTAAAAGCGCGGATTGGCGACCGTATCGACCGTGGCGGAGCCGATGCCGTCACGCACGGTGTAAGGCCCCAGGAGCGGCACCACCACGTACGGCCCTTTCGGCACCCCCCATTTACCGAGTGTCTGGCCGAAATCCCGATCGTGCTTTTCCAGGCCGGCGCGTGAGGCGGGGTCGAACAGGCCCCCGAGTCCGACGGTGGAGTTGTAAACCAGGCGTCCGATGTCGGAGAAGAAGGCCTTCACCTGGCCCTGCAGCAGGTCGTTGACGATGACCACCGGGTACTCGAAGTTGTCGAACACGTTCCGTACACCGGTCTGCACGGGCTGCGGCAGGTGGGTGTACCCCCGCGCCACCGGCTTGAGGATGGCGCGGTCGAGCGCGTCGTTGAACTTGTATGTGCTGCGGTTCACCCGCTCCCACGGATCCCGCGGGTCGCGCTTGGTCCCCGGTGGCAACGTGGCGCAGCCGCACAACACCAACAGACAAAGCGAGAGCAGGGAGATCCGTGTGGTCGATCGCATAGGGAGCACAAACCGCGAAAGGAGGCCTGCATTGTAACAGCCGCGCTGCGCGATCCGGCAGTGTAGGGGGCCGCCGACAGTCGGACTGCCGCGGGTGTTGGTCAGTGTCCGCCGTGCGGACCCTGACCGTCGCCGTTGTCGGCAACCTGGCGCTTGCGCATGCTCGCGAGGTATTCGCGCACCTCCTCGAGCCGCGCCTGGTAGCGCTGACGCTGGATCGGGGTGATGTGCGGGGAGGCGAGGGCGAGCTGCAGCTGTTGAGCCGCGAGATTCAGATCGCCGCTCGCGATCTGGTACTCGCCCATGTAGAAGTAGGCGTCCCCGGCATCACCGGCGGCGCTCGCGGCGAGCGCGGTGAGGCGGATCTGCTCGGGAGTGGGCGGGACATTGTTGAACAGGTCGAGCAGCATGTTGTGCGCCTCGGCCGGCCGGCCGGCCGCCATCAGCGTCTCGGCGTAACGCACCGTCACCGGCACGTTGCGCGGAAAGAGCTGCTCGGCGCGCTGAAAGGTGGCGAGCGCCTCCTTGATGTTTCCGGCCCTGGTCTGCGCCTGGCCGAGCGCCGCGTACAGCAGTGTCAGGTCCTCGTGCTGCTGCACCAGCGTGCTCAGGATCTTCACCGCCTCATCCGCGCGGTTGCTGTTCATGAGCGCCAGCGCTTCGCCGTAGCGGTTGCCGAGATTGTTGCCGCCGTGGGCGATCTTCTGCGCATATTGCGCTGCGAGGTCCACATCGCCGGTGGCGGTGAGCACACGCACGCGCTCGCGGATCAGCTCGTAGCTCATCGAGTCATGGGCTCTGATGGCAGGGAACTGCGAGGCGCGCGCCCGTTGCTCGGCGATACGGTCCGAGTCCATCGGGTGATCGATCAGCATGGCCGGGATGTACGTGGCGGCAAGTCCCGTGTGATGCGCCATGGTCTCAAACATGGAACCCATGCCGTAGGGATCGAAGCCGGCGCCGGCGAGATAGCCGATGCCGACGCGGTCGGCTTCCCACTCGTTGTCGCGGGTGAAGTTGATCTGATGCTGCACCGCCATGCCCTGGGTGGCGGCGATCGCGCCTTCGGCCGCCTGGCCGCCGCCGATCGCGCCGAGCAGGATGGCGCCGACCAGCGCCGCCACGGTCGTCAGGCTCTGCTTCGACTGGTCGGCGAGCATGCGCGCAATGTGATGCTGGGTGATGTGCGCGGTCTCGTGCGCCATGACGCCCGCGAGCTCCGACTCGGTCGAGGTGGCGAGCACCAGTCCGGCGTTGATGAACACGTAGCCGCCGCTCACCGCGAAGGCATTGATGCTCGTCTCCTTGATCACGAAATAGTGGAAGTTCTGGCCTCCCATAGCGCTCTGCGAGGCGAGCCGCTGGCCGATGTTGTTGATGTACTCACTGACCTCCGCATCCTCGATCAGCGCGTTCTGGTCGCGCAGCTCCTTCGCCACCATGGCGCCGAGGCGATACTCATCGCTCTGCGACAGCACGGTGGCGGCGGGGCTGCCGAGGTCGGGCAGATCCGAGCCTGCTGCGGGCGCGGTGAGGATCGGCTGCGGGGTCGCGGGCGGCTCAGCGGCGGCCGCCAGAGTGCCCGCGGTCATCAGCGCGGTCGTGAGAAGGACAATGAGGCGGCGCATCCTGGCTTGGACCGCCAGCGGCGGTCAGAGTTTCCAGCAATTACAGAGCCTTACAAGGGCCGCCCCGTGCGGCTGCACGCGCTGCGCGGCGCCTGGCGGGGTGCCCTAGGGTACCACCTAGAGGATGTCGGAGGCGAAATCGGCGAGGCGAGAACGCTCCCCGCGCACGAGCGTGACGTGGCCCGAGTGACCCCAGCCGCGGAAACGGTTCACCGCGTAGGTCAGACCCGAGGTCATCTCGGTGAGATAGGGTGTGTCGATCTGCGCGATATTGCCGAGGCAGGCGAGCTTGGTGCCGGGACCCGCGCGCGTGATCAGCGCCTTCATCTGCTTCGGGGTGAGATTCTGCGCCTCATCGAGGATCAGAAAGCGGTTGAGGAAGGTGCGCCCGCGCATGAAATTCAGCGAGCGGATCTTGATGCGGTTGCGCAGCAGGTCGTTGGTGGCGGCGCGCCCCCAGTTGCCGCCTTCCTGCGAGCCGGTGAGCACCTCGAGGTTGTCCATGAGCGCGCCCATCCAGGGCTCCATCTTCTCCTCCTCGGTGCCCGGCAGGAATCCGATGTCCTCCCCGAGGGGGATGGTGACGCGCGTCATGATGATCTCGACGAAGCGGTTGGTCTCGAGCGTCTGCATCAGCCCGGCGGCAAGCGCCAGCAGTGTCTTGCCGGTGCCAGCCGGTCCGAGCACCGTGACGAAGTCGATCTCGGGATCCATGAGGAGGTTGAGCGCGAAGTTCTGCTCCCGATTGCGGGCGGTGATGCCCCAGACGTTGTGGCGCTCGTTGCGATAATCGCGCGTCAGCTCGATGGTGGCGGTGTCGGCGTTGATTCTGCGCACGATACCTTCGATGCCCTCGGGCGAGTCCTCGAATACACCCTGGTTCGGCTGCCACTCGCGCACCGCGGGTCCTGTGATCTCGTAGAAGGTGCGCTCGGCGTCCTTCCACGAGCGCATGTCGCGTCCGTGCTGCTCCCAGAAGTCGCGCGGCAGCGCGGCCATGCCGCTGTAGAGGACATCGGCGTCTTCCAGCGTCTTGTCGCTGTAGTAGTCCTCGGCATGCACCCCGAGCACGGCCGCCTTGATGCGCAGGTTGATGTCCTTGGAGACGAGGATCACGCGTGCATCCGGATGCTCGGTCTGCAGCGCCAGGGTCTGCTCGAGGATGGTGTTGTCCCCGCCCTGGCCCGGCAGGCTCTCCGGCAGCGCACCCGTCAGCTGCCGCGTCTGGAAGAACAAGCGTCCGCTCGAGGGCTTCTTGCCATGGTTGCCGGAGTAGCCGCTCGGCAGCTTCAGTCCCTGATCGATCTGCTCCTTGGTGACCCCGCGCATCATGTCATCGAGGAAGCGGCTCACCTGGCGCGCGTTGCGGGCTGATTCCGACAAGCCCTTCTTGTGCGCATCGAGCTCCTCCAGCACGACCATCGGCAGGTACACGTCGTGCTCCTCGAAGCGGAAGATGGCGGTCGGATCGTGCATCAGCACGTTGGTGTCGAGCACGAACAGGCGCCGCCCGGCGCGCGACCGGCCTCTCACTTCGCGCGACTCGCCCGAGGCCGCAGTGGGACCTGGATCATTGACGCTGCGCTGCTTCAAGGACTGCCTCCGCATGACCTGGGACCTTGACGTTGCGCCATTCCTGCTGCAGGCGGCCGGCCTCGTCCACCAGGAAGGTACTGCGCTCCACGCCCAGGTACTTTCTGCCGTACAGGCTTTTCTGCCTGATGACATCGAACATTCGGCACACCTTCTCCTCCGTGTCGGCGAGCAACGCAAAGGGGAGCGATTCCTTCGCGACGAAGCGCTCGTGCGAGGCGAGGCTATCGCGGGAGATGCCGACGATCGCCGTGCGCGCGCGGCGGAAAGCCGGGACGAGGTCGCGAAAGTCCTGCGACTCGCGCGTACAGCCACTCGTCATGTCGCGCGGATAGAAGTAGAGAACGAGCTTGCTGCCGGCCGAGTCCTTCAGGCTCCAGGTACCACCGCCCGTCCTGGGCAGCGAGAAGTCAGGTACCTTGTTTCCCAGTTTCAGCTTGGCCATCACGCCTTCAGGACTTGACCGGCTCCAGGATCGCATCGAGGTTGAGCGAGTCGCAGAACTCCATGAACTCCTCGCGCAGGTGGGCGACGTGGATGCGGCTCGGCACGTTCACGATCATCTGCACCGCGAACATCGGGGCGCCGGTGTGGGCGGCCGGGTAGCTGCGCGTCGAGACTTCCGCGATGTCGATGCCGCGGCTCGCGAAGAACCCGGACAGGCCGGAGACGATGCCGCTCTGATCGAGGCACACGACATCGATCGAGTAGGGCAGCATGTCGGTCCGCGGCGTACGCGGCTCGGTGCGCTTCAGGTGAATGCTGAGGTTGGAGGTGTCCGCGAGCCGCTTCAGCTCGGTTTCGAGCTTCGCCAGCGCGTGCCAGTTGCCGGACACGAGCAGCAGCATCGCGAACTCGGTGCCGAGGCTCGCCATGCGGCTCTCGCTGATGTTGCCGCCGGACTCGCTGATGACACGGGTGAGCTCGTGCACCATGCCCGTGCGGTCGCTGCCGATGGCCGAAACGGCCAGGTGCTGCTTCATCTGTCGATGGCGGTCGGGTGTACCAGCATTCGCCATGGGCAGTGTACCGGGAGCGGGCACGGGTTGCGAACGCGGTGCGCGCTGCGTGCGCAAGGCTTGCTTAGCCGCAACTTGCGCCCGTAACATCCCACGCTTCCCCGCAGCATAGTACGCCCATCGATTCCCAGCGTATGTTTGCCGGCAGCCTGGTTGCCCTCGTTACGCCCATGCGCGCCGACGGCGCCGTCGACTTTGAAGCCTGGGCACGGCTGCTGGAGCTGCACGCGGCGAGCGGCACCGCCGGTGTCGTGGTCGGTGGCACGACCGGCGAGTCCGGCACGCTGCTTGATGCGGAGCTGCGCGAGCTGCTGTTGCGCGCGTGTGAGCAGTTGCGCGGCCGGCTTGCGGTAATCGCCGGCGCCGGCACGAGCAGCACCGCCTCCACCATCGAGCGCGCGGCCTGGATCTCGGAGCTGCCGGTCGATGCGCTGCTGGTCGTAACCCCGGCGTACAACCGTCCGCCGCAGGAGGGCCTGTATCAGCACTTCGCTGCGGTCGCGCGAGCGGCGCGCAAGCCGCTGCTGCTGTATAACGTGCCCGCGCGCACCGCGGTCGACCTGAAGCCCGCCACGGTCGCAAGGCTGGCGCGCCTCGCCGGGATCGTCGGCATCAAGGAGGCGGTACCCGAGCCGGCACGCGTGCGGGAGTTGGTGGCGCTGTGTCCGCAGGAGTTTGTGGTGCTGAGTGGCGATGACGCCACGGTGCGGGACAGCATCGCCGCCGGGGCGCGCGGGGTGATCTCGGTGACGGCGAACGTTGCGCCTGCGGCGATGTCACAGATGCTGGCCGCCGCGTGCGGCGCGGATGCGAAACGTGCCGCGGAGCTCGACGCGCCGCTCAGCGGTCTGCATCGGGAGCTGTTTATCGAGGCGAACCCGATCCCGGTCAAGTGGCTGCTGGCGCAACTGGGTCTGATCGGTCCGGGAATACGCCTGCCGCTCGTGCCGCTCGCCGCCGGGCACCACGCTGCCGTGCGGGCGGCGGCGCAGGCCGCGGGCCTGCAGGTTTGAGAGATTTGTGTATGAGGAATTGCCCCGAGGAGTCCGGAATGAGATTCGCGCGCGGAGTGGCCATGCTCCTGCTGCTGCTGCCGCTGGTGAGCAGTTGTCATGCATTCAGGGGTGCGACCGCCAAGTCCTGTCACGGCCCCCAGCCCTACCAGAAGGCGCAGACCGTGCCGCCGCTGAAGATCCCACCGGGGCTCGACGGGCCCGACACGACCAATGCCCTGCGGCTGCCGACCCTGAACGAGCCGGGTCCCCCACCGCGCAAAGGCAACCAGCCCTGTCTCGATGAGCCGCCACCTTTCAAGGTGACGCAGCCGGCGAAAACCCCGCAGGCCTGAAGCGGGTGCGCCGCCTGCTGCGCATGGCTTATCATGCGCCGCCTTACGTTGCCCTCAGTGCAGCGATCGGAGAGGTGGCCGAGCGGTCGAAGGCGCTGGACTGGAATTCCAGTAACATCTCAACGGGTGTTCGTGGGTTCGAATCCCACCCTCTCCGCCAGACGTGCCCGAAGCGTCAAGCGCAGTAAGTCCGGCATCAGCGCGCTTGCGGATGGCTCCCCGCCCTCTGCGGGATGACCAGGATGCAAACCAGGATGAACGCCGCGATGATCGCGGAGGCGAGCGGCCGGCTCACAT
>JAFAVO010000026.1 GCA_019242385.1 Gammaproteobacteria bacterium
CATCCACGACATCCGCCGCATCCTGAAAATGTTGCCGCGCGAGCGGCAGAACCTCATGTTCTCCGCGACCTATTCGGCGGGTATCCGCGAGCTGGCCGGGCGGTTCCTGCGCGATCCGCTCACCATCGAGGTGGCAGCGGCCAACGCCACCGCAGAAGGTGTCGAGCAGTGGGTTTACCGGGTGCCGCAGGGGCACAAACGCCACCTGCTCCGGCATCTCATCGAGCGCGGCAGCTGGCGGCAGGTGCTCGTCTTCACCCGCACCAAGCATGGCGCCAACCGCCTCACGCAGCAGCTGCAGGCAGCTGGGATCTGCGCCGCTGCAATCCATGGCAACAAGAGCCAGGGTGCACGCACGCGTGCCTTGAGCGATTTCAAGGAGCAGCGCATCACTGCGCTCATCGCTACCGAGGTGGCAGCCCGCGGCCTCGACATCCGCGAGCTGCCTCACGTGGTCAACTTCGAGCTGCCGCATGTGGCCGAGGATTACGTCCATCGTATCGGCCGCACCGCTCGTGCGGGCAGCTCGGGCGTTGCGATCTCGCTGGTATCTCCGGATGAGGCCCCGTTGTTGCGCGATATCGAGAGGCTGCTCGGCGCCCCGTTGCCGATCGCGTCGCTACCTCAATACGCAGTGCCTGCGGAGCATCGATCCGCGGAGCATTCGCGCGGCGAGCGCAGGCGCAGCGGGCACTAGCTCCCCGGATGCGGGCGCATGATGGCGCGGCGCACGGGTGCAAGCGGTGCGTCATCGCTGAGCCTCACGGAGTCTCCCTCCGGGAACACTCCGAGCTCGCGCCACAGCGCCATGAGATCCGGCCTCACCGGCGTGTCTTTCATCTGCGCGTACAGATCCTCGAGCGTGCGCGTGCCCACCGCAGCGTCGCCGGTTCGCAGCACCCGTTCGATAGGCCAGTCTGTGGCGAGGCCGCCGCTTTCCCGCAGAACGGCCCGTAGTGCGTCCTGCAGTCCGAGGCGCAGCCCGGTGCGCTGGCGGATTCCGACGTCGGCGAGCAGGCAGAACATCGCGCCGCCCCAGTAGGTGCGCCCCCAGGTGTGCGTGTGATCGAGACCGCGATCCCCGGGCTCGGGCAACCCGCGCGGCATGGCGCGCATTTCCTCCGCCCAGACGTCGATTTCGCTGCGATTACCGGCCTGCACCCGCGCCACGCCCTCGACGTAGGTCGCGAGCCCCTCGGAGAGCCACGCGTGCGCCTCGCCGGTGTCCGGCAGCGCGAGGTGGGTCATCTCGTGCACCAGCATCCAGTCGTTCAGCAGCTGCTGCGCGCTCACCTCGCTGCCGAGCTGCACGCGAATGAAGGCGTCGGGGTTGGCGAAGGTTTTGCCGCCCTGCACGCCCGCGCCGGGCTGCGCAACGAGGCGAAGGGTGAGGCGGCGGCTGGGGAAGCGGCCGTAGTACTGCGCGACGATCTCCGCCGAGCGTCGTGCCCAGTCGTGGATCTGCGGCGCTCTGCCGCGGAATTCTCCGGGATCGAACTCGAGGTGCACCTCAGCGCCGGCCACCTGCAGCTGCTCATCGGCTCGCGCCCCGCCGGGGAGCAGCAGCATGAGAGATGCCAGCACTGCCGCCGCTGCAATCGGCGCCGGGGTCGGCGCGCCGCTCACCGCAGGCTCAGCGCGCGGTCTGTCCGAAAAGCACGCGCTTCGATTCCTCGGTGACCGTGTCCTGGGTGTTGACGGTCGCGGCCAGGGCATAGGCGCGCACGGTGGCCGTACGATCGCGGATGCTCCTGAACCAGCGCTCGAGATGCGGGAATTCCTCGAGCCGCTGGCCCTGAGTCTCGTACGGCACGATCCACGGGTAGCAGGCGATGTCGGCGATCGAATAGTCCCCGGCGATGTAGCGGCGATCCTTCAGGCGCTGATTGAGCACGCCGTACAGGCGGTTGGTCTCCTTGACGTAGCGCTCGATCGCGTAGGGAATTTTCTGCGGCGCATAGCGCGCGAAGTGATGGTTCTGTCCGGCCATCGGGCCGAGATTCGCCATTTGCCAGAATAGCCACTGCGTCACCTCGACCTGACCCCGCGTGTCCCGCGGCAGTAGCTTGCCGCTTTTCTGTGCGAGGTACAGGAGAATCGCCCCCGACTCGAACAGTGAGACTGGCGCACCCCCCTCGGCCGGGGCGTTATCGACGATTGCCGGGATGCGATTGTTGGGCGAGATGGCGAGGAACGCGGGCTCGAACTGCGCACCCCTGCTGATGTTGACGGGAACGATGCGGTAGGGGAGGGCCGTCTCCTCGAGGAACATCGTAATCTTGTGGCCGTTCGGCGTCGTCCAGTAGTAGAGGTCGATCATCGATGGTTTCCCGCAATCCGTGTGGAGCGAGAATCGCACGCGCTATGGCGCGGAGCGAGGCTCTTGCGGGTCGTCAGCGACTCCGTCTTTGGGGGTAGGCCGGGAGGATGCCGATGTCGAGCGCGGCGCCCGAGGATCCTTCCCAGGCGGTGCCGGCCGAAGTACCGGGGTTTCAGGAGCCGGCAGGCGTTGCCTGAGGCATCCCGCGCGAGGATTCCCCGTCGATCCAGGTCTCGCGCACGTTGAGCTCGTCATCGGCGAGCACCAGGTTGGCGCGCTGACCTGCGGCGATGCGGCCGTACTCCTGCGATACCCCGAGGAACTCCGCCGGGAACTGGCTCGCCATGCGCACCGCCTGCGGCAGGGACAGCCCGAGCATGCTGACCGCGTTGCGCACGCAGCTCGCCATGTCGATGTTGGAGCCGGCGAGCCGACCATCCTCGTCCACGCAGGTGTGACCGCGCACGCTGATGCGCCGCCCTTGCAGCTCGAACCAGCCCTGGCTCGTGCCCACACTCGGCATGGCATCCGTGACCAGCATGAAGCGGTTGAGCGGCTTGCAGCGCAGTGCGATGCGCAGCACGACCGGATCCGTGTGCTCGCCATCGACGATCAGGCCACACCAGCTGCGCTGGTCATCGAGCGCCGCACCTACCGTGCCGGGCTCGCGCCCGGTGAGCTGAGACATGGCATTGAAGAGATGCGTGAACCCGGTCAGACCGTGGGCAAGCGCTGCACGGATCTCGGCGTAGCTCGCGTTGGTGTGGCCGGCGGAGACCACCGCTCCCGCCGCGACGAGCTGCTGGATGAGCTGCGGGGTGGCCATCTCCGGCGCGAGCGTGACCAGCGTGCGCCCGCCCCGGAGCGATGTCAGCAGCCCGAGTGCGCTCGCGTCCAGCTCACGCAGCTTGGCCGGGTCATGCACACCCTTGCGAGCGGCGTTCAGAAATGGACCTTCGATGTGGATGCCGAGCACACCGGGCACGCCGGCAGCGATGGCGCTGCGTACCGCGGCAATCGCACGCGCAACGATGTCGAGGTCCGCGCTGATCAGCGTCGGCAGGAAAGCAGTAGTGCCGAAGCGCCGGTGGGCGGCGCCGATCGCGCGGATCGACTCGATGGTGGGCGCATCGTTGAACAGCACCCCGCCACCGCCATTCACCTGCAGGTCGATGAACCCGGGCAGCAACAGCCCGCCCGCCAGATCGTACGGCTGCGCCGCGCGGCAGCGCGCATCATCCGCCGGCAGGACATCCAGGATGCGTCCGCGCTCGATGAGCACGCTCTGGCCCTGCACGAAGCCTTCTGCGCGCAGTACCCGCCCATTGATGAGTGCAAGGCTCGTCACAGTGTCTCGGTGACCTTGCGCAGATGCGGGGGTGCATCCGGATCGTAGCCGCGCGCCAGCGACAGCGCATTCGCCAGACGGTAGAAGCTCTGCACGAACAGCAGCGGCTCGATGACCGGGTGGGCGGCTTCCGCGGGCAGTGGTGTCGTGTGCGCAAGCGCGGCGCCGGCCAGCAGCACCTCGGCACCCTGCGCCGCGAGCTCGCTCGCGAGCGCGAGCACACCCGAGCGGCTCTCGTCATTCTGCGAGAACACGAGCAGCGGAAATCCTGCACGCACCAAGGCCATCGGGCCGTGACGCAGCTCTGCGGCGCTTACCGCTTCGGCGTGCAGGGCGCAGGTCTCCTTCAGCTTCAGCGCCGCTTCCTGTGCGATGCCGAGCCCGAGCCCGCGGCCTACGACATACAGGCTGTTGGTTCTGGT
>JAFAVO010000043.1 GCA_019242385.1 Gammaproteobacteria bacterium
AGGCAGGCTCCCATCACCTGCGGCTGGCAGCGCAGCGAGTACGGATCCTGCACGCGGCTGCAGGTCCGGTGCGACTCGCGGATCGCGCTCCCCGCGAGCAGTTCGCGGTAGATGTGCGCGACGCGCGCCTGGCCCTCGTGACCGCGCAGGTGTTGGATGCGCGGATCGAAAGGCACATCGCTCCCCTGCAGCGCATCGACCGAGAGGGCGCCGGTCACGACGGCTCCGGCATAGACCTTCTCCAGCTCGAACAGCCCGCCGAGCGCGAGCGCGGTGGAGACCTGGGTGCCGTTGAGGAGCGCGAGGCCCTCCTTGGGTCCGAGTGTCGGCGGAGTGAGCCCTTCGTGCGCGAGCGCCTCCGCCGCGGGCAATATCTCGCCGTGGCGGCGCACCTGCCCGAGGCCGAGGGCCACCAGCGAGAGGTGCGCGAGCGGCGCTAGATCCCCGGACGCCCCGACCGAGCCCTGCGAGGGAACGCAGGGCAGGAGCCCGCTGTTGATCAGTCGTTCGAGAAAGCGCACCAGCGGCTCACTCGCCCCGGAGAATCCCTGCAGCAGGCTCGCGAGCTTCAGCACCAGCGTGAGCCGCACGATCGAATCATCGAGCAGCGCGCCCACACCGGCGCTGTGCGACAGGATGATGTTGCGTTGCAGGAGCGTGCGCTGCGCCGGCGCTATGCGCGTGTTGGCGAGCAGCCCAAACCCGGTGTTGATGCCGTAAGCGGGGGCCTCGGCTGCGGCGAGCCGCGCGGTCAACAGGTGCGCGGCGCGTACCGCACCGAGCGCCTCGGGCGCAATGGCCACCGTCACCGGCCCCTCGTAGATCCGGCGCAGCTCGGCGAGGCGCAGCGGCAGCGCGCCCAGCTTCAGGATGTCGGACTCGGCCATCGCATAACCTCCGCCGCGCGCACCACGGTCCGGCGCGGGTTGAAGCCTATCCAGTAGCCGAGCTCCTCCACCGAGCGGACGTTCCACACGATGAAGTCGGCTGCATATCCGGGTGCGAGCACTCCGTGCGAGGCGCCGAGCCCGAGCGCGCGCGCCGCGTGGCGCGTGACACCGAGCAGGGCCTCTTCGGCGGTCAGGCCGAAGAGGCGCGTCGCCATGCTCATGGCAGTCAGCAGCGAGGTCCCGGGGGCCGAGCCTGGATTGCAGTCGCTCGCGACCGCCATCGCCGCGCCCGCTGCCCGCAATGCCGCGACCGGCGGCGGATGCTTCTCCGCGAGGCAATAGAAGGCGACCGGCAGCAGCACCGCCACCGGGCCACCGCCAGCGAGTGCTGCGGCTTCCGCCGAGCCGGCGTACTCGAGGTGATCGCAGGAGAGCGCACCGTAGCGCGCCGCGAGCAGTGTGCCGCCGAGATTGGAGAGCTGCTCGGCGTGCATCTTCACCGGCACATCGAGCGCGCGGGCCGCCGCGAACAGCGTCTCCGCCTCGGCGACACTGAAGCCGATGCGCTCGCAGAAGACATCGAGCGCATCGACCAGCCCCTCCGCCAGCAGCGCCGGCAGCCACTCGCGCGCGATGAGCTCGACGTACTCCTGCGACCGCCCGCGGTACTCCGGCGGCACCGTGTGCGCAGCGAGCAGCGTCGTGCGCACGGTGACCGGGAATGCACGTCCGAGCGCGCGCGCCACGCGCAACATCTTCGCCTCATCGGCGAGGGTCAACCCGTAACCCGACTTGATCTCGAGGGTGGTCACGCCTTCGGCGATCAGCGCCGCGAGCCTCGGGGCGCTCTCATCGAAGAGCTGCTGCTCGCTCGCCGCCCGCACCGCACGCACGGTGGAGAGAATTCCGCCGCCGGCGCGTGCGATCTGCTCGTAGGAGGTGCCGCGCAGGCGCTGCGCATACTCCTCGGCGCGTGTGCCCGCGAACACCAGGTGCGTGTGGCAGTCGATGAGCGCCGGAGTTACCCAGGCGCCGCCGAGGTCGTGAACCTCATCCGCGTTGGCCGCCGGCACGGCCACCTCCTCGCCCACCCAGTCGATGCGCTCGCCGCGCGTCAGCAGCGCCCCACGCTCGATGTGCCGCCCGGCTGCATCGCAGGTGGCGAGGCGCGCATTGCGCCAGAGCTTGAGCGGCTGGTGCACGGCCTGCGGCTACCCTTGCCGGTCGAGGAAAGGCAGATTGAGGCCGTGCGTGCGCGCGCAGTCGATGGCCACCTCATAGCCGGCATCGGCGTGGCGCATCACACCGCTCGCCGGATCGTTCCACAACACGCGCGCGATGCGGCGCGCCGCCGCCTCGGTGCCGTCGCACACGATCACCAGGCCGGCGTGCTGCGAGTAGCCCATGCCGACCCCGCCGCCGTGATGAATCGACACCCAGGTGGCGCCGCTCGCGGTGTTGAGCAGCGCATTCAACAGCGGCCAGTCGGCGACGGCGTCCGAGCCATCGCGCATCGCCTCGGTCTCGCGATTGGGGCTGGCCACCGAGCCTGAGTCGAGATGGTCGCGCCCGATCACGATGGGTGCCTTGAGCTCCCCGCGCGCCACCATCTCGTTGAAGGCCAGCCCGAGCCGGTGCCGGTCGCCGAGCCCCACCCAGCAGATGCGTGCCGGAAGTCCCTGGAACTGGATGCGCTCGCGCGCCATGTCGAGCCAGTGGCGCAGGTGCGTATCGTGCGGCATGAGCTCGCGCACCTTGGCGTCGGTTCGATAGATATCCTCCGGATCGCCCGAGAGCGCCGCCCAGCGGAACGGCCCGACGCCCCGACAGAAGAGCGGCCGCACGTAGGCCGGCACGAAGCCCGGAAACGCAAAGGCGTCCTTCAGGCCTTCATCGAGAGCCACCTGGCGGATGTTGTTGCCGTAGTCGAAGACCGGAATCGCGAGCTTGTGGAACTCCAGCATCGCCTCGACGTGGCTGCGCATGGAGGCCCGCGCCGCACGCGCGACCTGCGTGGGGTCGGTGCTGCGCAGCCGATCCCATTGCTCGAGACTCCAGCCGGCGGGCAGATAGCCATTCACCGGATCGTGAGCCGAGGTCTGGTCGGTCACCGCGTGCGGGCGCACGCCACGGCGCAGCAGCTCGGGCAACACCTCGCACGCATTGCCGAGCAGACCGACCGAGCGCGGCGCGCCACTCGCGCACGCCCGCTCGATGATCTCGAGCGCCTC
>JAFAVO010000091.1 GCA_019242385.1 Gammaproteobacteria bacterium
GCGTGAGCACATCCACCTCGATGGCATGCCGCTGCACGTGCTCGACACCGCCGGCCTGCGTGAGGTCGGCGATCTCGTCGAAGAGGAGGGCATGCGGCGCGCGCAGGCGGAGATGCAGCGTGCCGACCGCGTGCTGTTCGTCATCGACGCCGCCGAAGATCCCGAGGGCCGCGCGCTGCAGCGTGAACGTGAGCGCTTACCGCTCGACGTTCCGCTCACGCTCGTGTTCAACAAGTCCGATCTCGTGCCCGGGCTCTCGCTCGATGACGATCGCGCTCAGCCGCCACGCTTTGCCACCTCGGCACTGACCGGCGCAGGCTTGCCTGAGCTAAGGTCGCACCTGAAGATCTGCATGGGCTTTCAGAGCGTCGATGGCGGAGCGATCAGCGCACGCCGCCGGCATCTTGAGTCGCTCGCGCGTGCCCGCACGCACACGCAGGAAGCCGAGCGGCTGCTGAAGGAGCGACGCGCCGGTGAGCTCGTCGCCGAGGAACTGCGCGCCGCGCAACAGGCTCTCAACGAGGTCACGGGCGAGTTCACCAGCGAGGACCTGCTCGGGAGGATCTTCGCCGGATTCTGCATCGGCAAGTGAGGTTCAACGTTTCTCCACCAAAGACCCGTCACCAGCAAGGGAGAACGCCATGTCTATCTCAGGGAAAACGGTGCGCAACACGGCGCTGCTGCTCGCCTGCACCTTGGCGGCCTGCAGCACCGAGCCGACACGTTACGCGAACCCGTACTCACCCCAGGCCGGGCACGACTACCGCTACGGTGCAGTGCCCACGCGCGAGTGCGCCGACAAGATGGACCAGTGGGAAAGCGCGCATCCTTACGCCGCGCCGCTCAGCGATACCCTGGCCTATGGCGGCGGTGTTGATGGTGTCGGCGTCACCAGCGGTGTGCCGCGCGTGTATCTGGTCTTCTACGGTAGCCAGTGGGCCCAGGGCGGAGGTGGCGATCCACTCGGGGTCTCGACATTCTTGCAGGCGCTCTTCGCCGGCCTCGGCACGGGAGGAGAGCGCTGGTCGGGCACGGTGACGCAGTACTGCGATGGGCCGACCGTGCCCAAGGGCGCCACGCACTGCGATACCGGCTCGACCCCGCACGTGGGCTACCCGAAGCAGGGCGCACTCGCCGGGGTGTGGTTCGACACCGAAGCCCCGGCGCCGGCGAACGCGACCCCGGCGCAGCTCTCGCAGGAGGCGGTCAACGCGGCCGCGCATTTCGGCAACACCACACCGCAGGCGAACCGCTATGCGCAATATTTCATCGTCTCACCGACCGGCACTCACCCCGATGGGTTCGGGCTCACGGGTCAGAACTTCTGCGGCTGGCACTACTACGTGCGCACGCCCTTCGGGGATGTTGCTTACTCCAATCTGCCCTACGTGAGCGACGCGGGCCGCAGCTGCGGCACGAACTTCGTGAACCACGGTAAGGAGGGCCCGCTCGATGCCTTCTCCATGGTCGCGACCCATGAGTATGCCGAGACCGTCACCGACCAGTTCCCACCCGGCGGGTGGACCAATCCCATCTCCGGAGAGGAGCTCGCGGACGCCTGTGCGTGGATCGCAAGCGGTCCGGGGCATGCGAAAAACGTCGAGCTCGGCACCGGTAAGTTCGCGCTCCAGAGTCTGTGGTCGAACGACACGGGTCGCTGCGAGGTCGAACACGCGATCCGCTAGAGCGCATCCGCGATCCGCTCTAGCGCATGGGAGTGGCGTCCGCGCCTGGCGCTGGAGCCTCGGCCTGGCGCCTCGGCCGCAGCCGCAGGATCTCTCGCGCCCGGGCCCCGCTGACGACGCTGCGCCCGAGCCGGCCGATGAGCTCGACGGCACGCGCGACCAGCTCGGCGTTGGTCGCGAGCTGCCCGCGCGCGAGGTAGAGGTTGTCCTCGAGGCCGACCCGCACGTGGCCGCCGAGGAGCACCGCCTGCGCCACCATCGGAAACTGCTCCCGGCCGATCCCGAATGCGCTCCACAGCGCCTCGTGCGGCAGCGCCTCGTGCATCGCCATGAGCGTGCGCAGATCTGCCGGTGCGCCCCACGGGATGCCGAGGCAGAGCTGAAATAGCGGTGGTGGCTCGATGAGGCCGCGCGCCATCAGCTCGCGCGCGAAGCGGATGTGACCGAGCTCGAACACTTCGAGCTCGGGTTTGACGCGCAGCTCGCGGATGCGGGCGGCCATCTGCTCGAGGTGCGCGGGCGTGTTCATGAAGACGCTCGTGCCGAAATTCATGGTGCCGCAATCGAGACTGCACAGCTCCGGAAGCAGCGCCTCGATGTGCGCGAGCCGCACGGCGGGCGGCACCAGATCGCTGCCGGGTCCGGCGCGTGCGGGGTCGCTCTCATCGGGCACGTAGTCCCCACCCATGCCGGTCGTGAGATTGAGGATCACATCGGTCCCGGAGTCGCGTACGCGCTCGATGACTTCACGATAGAGCGCCAGCTCACGCGAGCCCTGTCCGGTGCGCGGATCGCGCACGTGCTCATGAGCGATCGCCGCCCCCGCGCGCGCGGCCTCGACGCACGCGGCAGCGATGGCCGCAGGTGTCACCGGTACCTTGTCGCTGCGCGCCACCGTGTC
>JAFAVO010000193.1 GCA_019242385.1 Gammaproteobacteria bacterium
ACCCAGGGCGGCACCTACCGGCGGCAACATGGCGAGCCAGCCGCTGTCCATCTGGCCCAGATGCCGATGCTGGGTGAGGTACAGGAAGGGCGCCGCCATCAGCTGATAGAAGGCGACATTCTCCAGCAGATACGAGATCGCCAGCAGCAGGAGGCTGCGCTGGCGCAGCAGCGCCAGACAACGCCGCACGGTGGTGGGTGCGGGCGGCGCGTGACCGCCGCCATCGAGCTCGGCGAGCTCGCGGGCGCTTACCGAGGGATGCTGCTGCGGCAGGTCACGCCCGTACCATGCCCAGCAGGCGGTCACCACGGCGAGCGGCAGCGCCGTGAAGAGGAGCGCGCGCTGCCAACCCCACGCCGCGCTCAGCGCCGCCATCAGCGGCGCGGCGATTGCCGTGCCCACCCCCATGGCGCTCGAGCCGAGTCCATTGACCAGACCCCAACGCGAGCTCGGAAACCAGCTCTCGAATACACCGGTCTGCACCGGAAACACCGGCGCCTGTGCGGTGCCGAGCACTGCCTGGGCGAGCGCCATCGCCACGATTACGGCGGTGCCCGTCAGCAGATACGGCGCGAGCGGGGTGACCACCATGGCGAGGCAGCCGCTGATCCCCACCAGAACGAACATGCGCCGTGCGCCCCAGCGCTGACCAACAGCTCCCGCCGGCCCCTGCAGCGCGGTGTACATCACCAGGAAAGCAGAGCTCAGCAGGAAAACCTGCAGCTGACTGACTTTGAGCTGCGCTTTGACCTGGTCCGTCGCGAGGGTGAGCGCATTGCGCTGCACGTAACACAGCAGCGGGAACAGGAACATGAACAGGAAGATCCACCAGCGCACCCGCACGGCACGCAGGCCGACGCGCGGCCATCGCTCGCGCGCCTCGACTGCGATGACCGATTCCACGCGGGCGGTCCTGCCGGGCGCCGCTAGAGCGCGCTGTCGTCGGTCTCCCCGGTACGGATGCGGATGACGCGCTCGATGTCGGTGATGAAGATCTTGCCATCGCCCACCTTGCCGGTCTTGGCGGACTTCATGATGGCCTCGATCACCTGATCGACGAGATCACCACGCACCGCGACCTCGATGCGCGTCTTGGGAACGAAGTCGACCACGTACTCCGCACCGCGATAAAGCTCGGTGTGTCCGCGCTGGCGCCCGAAGCCTTTGACCTCGGTGACGGTCATGCCCGATACCCCGATGTCCGAGAGCGCGGCGCGTACGTCGTCGAGCTTGAAGGGCTTGATGATGGCGGTGACCAGTTTCATGGGCGGACACTCCGTCTGCCGGTGCGGCGCTTGGATTTTGCAGTTTCCGTGCCATGGCGTCGAATCGCGCCAAAACCCGGCCGTGGAGAGCATCCCCTGTCTCCGCATTTGCCGCCGCTGCACCATTCTTGAGCGCGACGGCCATCGGCCGCGCCCCGCTCTGGTGCGCCCAGGCCTGGGCTGTTCGGCTATTCTCGGACGGATGTACGAGCGGATCGTGATCGCGGGAGGCGGACAGGCCGCGGTGCAGGCCATCGACACGCTGCGGCGGCGCGGTTTTGCGGGCGAGCTTTCCGTGGTGGGCGATGAGCCATGGCCACCCTACCAGCGACCGCCACTTTCCAAGAAGTACCTCGCAGGAAGCCTGGAGCGGGAGCGATTGCTCATCCGTCCGGCAACCTTCTTCGCCGAGCACGCCGTCAGGACCCATTTCGGTCACCGGGTGACCGACGTCGCACGGCGGGAACGGCACGTGCGCCTGGATGACGGCCGGGTACTGCCGTACGACGCGTTGCTGCTCGCGACCGGAAGCCGGCCGCGACCGCTGACCGTGCCCGGCAGCGAGCTCGACGGCGTTCACTACCTGCGCACCATCGCCGACGCCGACCGCATCCGCAGCGAGTGCGTTGGCGGCGGGCGGCTGGTCATCATCGGCGGCGGCTACATCGGACTGGAGGTCGCGGCGACCGCGAGCGAGCGCGGCATGGAGGTCACGGTGCTCGAGATGGCGCCGCGAGTGATGAGCCGCGTGACCAGCCCCGAGGTCTCGGCGTTCTACGAGTCCGAGCACGCGCGCCATGGAGTGCGCATCCGCTGCAACGAGAGCGTGCGTGCGCTGCACGGCGATACGCGCACGGGCCGGGTGCGCTCCGTGCTTTCCGAGAGTGGCGCCCAGTACCCGGCAGATCTGGTCATCGCCGGTGTCGGAGTCGTGCCGGCGGATGAGCTGGCGCGAGCCGCGGGACTCGAGTGCGAGAACGGAGTCGTGACGGATGTGCATTGCCGCACCGCGGATGAGGCGATCTATGCCGCCGGCGACTGCGCGAGCCACCTCAACCGCCAGTATGGCCGTCACCTGCGGCTCGAATCGGTCGACAACGCCTTCGAGCAGGGCACGACCGTGGCGCTCAACCTGCTCGGCACGCAGACCGTGCACGATAAGGTGCCGTGGTTCTGGTCGGACCAGTTCGACCTGAAGCTGATCATCATCGGCGTGGGCTACGGTTACGACAGCGCGCTGCTGCGCGGCTCGCCCGCGACACGCAGCTTCAGTGTCTGCTACCTGCGCGCCGGGGAGCTGGTGGCGCTCGACAGCGTCAACACACCCAAGGACCAGATGGCGGCGCGCAAGCTGATCGCCGTGCACGCCCGTCCCAACATCGACAAGCTGACCGATCCTTCGGTGCCGCTCAAGGACACCGTGTAGCGGTCTATCCCCGTGCGCCGGCACCTCAGCGCAACAGCACCAGCAGATCCTTGGCCTCGACCGCCTGTCCGGGGCGCGCCAGCACCTCGGCCACTTCGCCCGCGACCTCGGCACGCACCGCGGTCTCCATTTTCATTGCCTCGAGCGTGAGCAGCGAATCGCCGCGAGCCACGGGCGCACCGGGCGTGGCGGTCACGGTGGCCACCACACCCGGCATGGGCGCCCCCACCTGGCGCGGATTGCCGGCCTCGGCCTTCACTTGCGGTGGCCGGGTGGCCACCTGGCGTCGGTCCGGCACGCGCACCGAGCGCGGCTGGCCGTTCAACTCGAAGAACACCGTGCGGGTGGCGTCCTCGTGCGGCTCGCTCATCGCCAGGTAACGCACGATGAGAGTCTTGCCGCGCTCGAGATCGATGGCGATCTCCTGCCCGGGCTCCATCCCATAGAAGAACACCGGGCTCGGCAGGATGGCCGGATCGCCATGGAGCTGCCGGTCGCGCGCGAACTCCTCGAACACACGCGGATACATCAGATAGGAGGCGAGATCCTCCTCGGTGGGCGGCTGCCGTAAGCGGCGCTGCAGCTGCGCGCGCTCGGCCTCGAGATCGACGGGCTCGAGCCCTGCGCCCGCGCGCGTCGTCAGCGGCGCCGCGCCCTTCAGCACCTTGCGCTGCAGTGCCTGCGGAAATCCGCCGTAGGGCTGGCCCAGCTCCCCGCGGAACAGCTGTACGACGGACTCGGGAAAAGCTACCTCGGTGTGCGGATCGAGCACCTGCGCGCAGGTGATGCCGGCGCTCGCCATCAGCAGCGTCAGGTCGCCCACGACTTTCGAGGTCGGCGTCACCTTGATGATGTCGCCGAAGAGCTCGTTGACCTGCGCGTAGGTACGCGCCACCTCCGGCCAGCGGGCTTCATCGATACCGAGTGCACGCGCCTGCTCGCGCAGATTGGTGTATTGGCCGCCGGGCATGCCGTGCACGTACACCTCCGATGCGCCGGCGCGGATGTCGCTCTCGAAGGCGCCGTACTGGCGGCGCACCTGCTCCCAGTACGCGGAGATCTGCCGTACCGCATCCGCATCGAGGCCGGGATCGCGCGGACCGAAGCGCAGCGCCTCGACGAGCGAGCCGAGATTCGGCTGTGAGGTGAGACCGCTCATCGAGTCCATGGCCGCATCGATGGCGTCGGCGCCGGCGGCGACCGCGGCGAGCACGCTCGCCGCGGCAATGCCGCTCGTATCATGAGTGTGGAAGTGTACCGGCAGCCCGGTCTCCTCCTTGAGCGCCTTCACGAGCTCGAACGCCGCGCGCGGCCGCAGCAGCCCCGCCATGTCCTTGATGCCGAGCACGTGGGTGCCGGCGGCCCGCAGCTCGCGTGCCAACCCCAGATAGTAATCCAGGGTGTATTTCTGCTCGCGCGGGTCGCTCAGATTGCCCGTGTAGCAGATCGCCGCCTCGCACAGCTTGCCGGCCTCGCACACCGCATCGATCGACACTCGCATGTTCTCGACCCAGTTGAGCGAGTCGAAGATGCGGAATACGTCGATGCCGCGCGCGGCGGCGCGCGCGATGAAGAAGCGCACCACGTTGTCCGGATAGTGCGTGTAGCCGACTGCGTTGGCGCCCCGCAGCAGCATCTGCAGCAGGAGATTCGGCACGCGCTCGCGCAACGCGCTCAGCCGTTCCCACGGATCCTCGCGCAGGAAGCGCAGCGCCACATCGAAGGTGGCACCGCCCCAGCATTCGAGCGAGAACAGCTGCGGCAGCAACGCCGCGTAACAGGGCGCGACGGCCGCCATGTCGTAGGTGCGCATGCGGGTCGCGAGCAGCGACTGGTGCGCATCGCGCATGGTCGTGTCGGTGATCAGCACGCGCTCCTGCGCCAGCATCCATCGAGCGAACGCCTCCGGGCCGAGCTCATCGAGCTTCTGCCGGCTGCCGGCGGCGGGCGGGCCGAGCGGACCCGGCGGCAGCTGTGGGAGCGCCAGGCGCGCCGGGCGGGCGCGGCCCTGCACCTCGGCGTTGCCGTTCACGATCGTCGTACCAAGAAGCCCGAGGATGCGCGTGGCACGGTCGCGCTTGCGTGGCCACTGCAGCAGCTCCGGCGTCTCCTCGATGAAGCACGTGGTGTAATCGCCCGCGGCGAAGCGCGGATGGGTAATGAGCTGATCGAGGAAGCGCAGATTGGTGACCACCCCGCGGATGCGGAACTCGGCGAGCGCCCGATGCATGCGCGCGATGCACTCCTGCGCGCTGGGCGCCCAGGCGGTCACTTTCACCAGCAGCGAGTCGTACGAGCGCGTGATGATCGCGCCGGTATAGGCCGTGCCGGCATCGAGCCGGATGCCGAAACCGGCGGGGCTGCGGTACGCCGCAATCCTGCCGTAGTCGGGCACGAAGTTGTTTTCCGGGTCCTCGGTGGTGATGCGGCACTGGAGCGCATGACCGCGCAGCACGATGTCCGCCTGCGCCGGCACCCCGCTCTCGGGCGTCCCGAGGCGCGCGCCGGCGGCGATGTGGATCTGCGCCTTGACGAGGTCGATTCCGGTCACGCACTCGGTGACCGTGTGCTCGACCTGAATGCGCGGGTTCACCTCGATGAAGTAGTGAGCGCCGCTGTCGGCATCCTGGAGGAACTCGACGGTGCCGGCGCTGGTGTAACGCGCGGCGCGCGCGATGGCGAGAGCATCGGTGCACAGCCGCGCCCGCTCTGCTGCGCTCAGGAACACCGCCGGCGCGCGCTCGACCACCTTCTGGTGACGGCGCTGCGCCGTGCAGTCCCGCTCGAACAGATGCACCAGGGTGCCGTGCAGGTCGCCGAGGATCTGCACCTCCACGTGGCGCGCACGGGCCACGAGCTTCTCGAGATAGACCTCATCGTTGCCGAAAGCCGCCTGCGCTTCGCGCCGGCACACCGGCAGGAGCTCGGCGAGCTCGGCCGCATCGCGCACGATGCGGCTGCCGCGCCCGCCGCCGCCCCAGCTCGCCTTGAGCATGAGCGGGTAGCCGATCTCCTGCGCCGTGCGGGCGCACCTGCCCGGATCGGCGGGCAGCGGCCCGCTCGCCGGCATCACGGGCACGCCGGACGCTGCTGCCAGCTCGCGCGCGCGCACCTTGTTGCCGAACACCGCGAGTGTCTCCGGTTCCGGCCCGATGAAGCACACGCCTGCTTCGCGGCAGGCGCGGGCGAACTCGGGGTTCTCGGCGAGAAATCCGTAGCCCGGATGGATCGCATCGACGCTCGCTTCGCGTGCGACCCGCAGCAGGTCCTCGATGCCGAGGTACGCCTCGATCGGTCCCTTGCCCCGGCCGACCAGATAGGATTCGTCCGCCTTGGTCCGGTGCAGGGAAAAACGGTCCTCGTGGGAGTACACCGCTACGGTGCGCAGCCCGAGCTCGCTCACCGCGCGCATGACGCGGATGGCGATCTCCCCGCGGTTGGCGACCAGCACGCTGCGGATCCGCTGCGACATGGCGGGTTTCACCTTAAGATCCACCGTTCGGATTGACGGCGCCAGCCGCAGGGCGTTGGCGGATGAGCGCCTCGATCATAGCCGCTGAGAGCGAACCATGTCGCGAGCAAAGCCGACCGCCACTGCTGCTGCGTTGCTCGCCGTGCTGCTGCACGGCGTGTCGGCGGCCGCGACCGCACCTGCTGCCGGCTTTGCCATCGTCATCCACGGCGGTGCGGGCGTGATCGAGCGCGCGAAGATGACACCCGAGCACGAGGCCTCCTACCGCGCGGGTCTCGCGGCTGCGCTGGATGCGGGCTACGAGGTGCTCGAGCGCGGTGGCACGAGCCTGGATGCAGTGATTGCCGCCGTGCGCCGCATGGAGGATGACCCGCAGTTCAACGCCGGCCGCGGCGCGGTGCTCGATGAGGACGGGGACGCCGAGCTCGATGCGGCCATCATGGATGGCGCGGGCCCGCGCGCCGGCGCCGTGGCGGCAGTGCGCCACGTGAAAAATCCCATCGAGCTCGCACGGCTGGTGATGGACAGGAGCCCGCACGTGCTGCTGGTCGCCGAGGGTGCCGAGGAGTTTGCGCTCGAGCAGGGCATGGCGCTGGTGCCGCGCGGCTATTTCCGCACCGACGCCCGCATGCGCGAGCTGGAGGAGGCGCGGCGCGCCGAGGCCGCGCGCGCCGGCGGCAAGTCCACGGGCACGGTCGGTGCCGTCGCCCTCGATCGCGCCGGGAATCTGGCAGCGGCCACTTCCACCGGCGGTCTCACCAACAAGCACCGCGGCCGGGTCGGCGATACTCCTCTGATCGGCGCGGGGACCTATGCCAACAACGCCACCTGTGCAGTCTCGGGTACCGGCCAGGGGGAGTATTACATCCGCCAGGTGGTGGCCTACGATGTCTGTGCGCTCATGCAGTACGGGCGCATGACGCTCGCGGCCGCGGTGCACGAGGTGGTGCAGGTCAAACTGCGCAGCACCGGCGGCGAGGGCGGCCTGATCGCTCTGGACCGTAACGGCGACATCGCCATGGATTTCAACAGTGCCGGCATGTTCCGCGGCGCGCGCGATTCGCACGGACGGCGTGAGATCGCCATGTACCGCGACGTGGAGCACTGAGGAGCCCTCATGTACGCCATCGCCATTCACGGTGGCGCCGGCGCGGTGCCGCGCGCGACCCTCGCTCCCGAGCGCGAGCGCAAATATCGCGCGGGGCTCGAAGCCGCCCTCGATGCCGGCTTCGCGGTGCTCGAGCGCGGCGGGACGAGCCTGGATGCGGTGACCACCGCGGTGCGCGCGCTCGAGGATCACCCCTCCTTCAACGCGGGGCACGGAGCGGCACTCACCCGCGATGGCGCAGCCGAGCTCGATGCCGCCATCATGGAGGGCCGACAGATGCGCGCCGGGGCAGTCGCCTCGGTGCGGCACGTCAGGAATCCGGTGGAGCTCGCGCGGCGGGTGATGGAGAAGTCGCGCCACGTGCTGCTGGTCGGCGCCGGTGCCGAGGAGTTCGCGCTGGAGGAGAAGTTCGTGCTGGTGCCGAACCACTACTTCCGCACGGCCGAGCGGCTCGAGCAACTGGAGTCCGAGCAGCGCGGTGAGCGGGTATCCGATCTCGTGCCGCCGTCCGCCGCGCACGGCACCGTTGGTGCAGTGGCGCGCGATGCGCACGGGGATCTCGCGGCGGCCACCTCGACCGGCGGCATGACCAACAAGCGGCCCGGCCGTGTCGGGGACTCGCCCATCATCGGCGCCGGCACCTATGCGAAGAATGGCGTCTGTGCGGTCTCGGCCACGGGGCATGGCGAGTACTTCATCCGTGCAGTCGCGGCGCATCACGTGTGCGCCGCGGTCGAGTTCCGCGGATTGAGCCTCGAGCGGGCCGTGCACGAGTTGCTGCACGAGGTGTTGCGCAAGCTCGGGGGCGATGGCGGGCTGATCGGGCTCGCTCATACCGGGCGCATCGTCATGGACTTCAGCACCGAAGGTATGTTTCGCGGGGCGCGCGATGCCAGCGGCCGCCGTGAGATCGCGATCTACTGATCCCCAAGGGAACTCACCCGCATATGGAGGCCTGCATGCCCCGTCGCACCGCGCCGCTGCTCCTCACCCTGACACTCGTGCTGCTGTCGGCCGGCGCCCGCGCCGCGACCTGGACGGAGGGCGTGCAGTACGTACGCATCGTGCCGCCACAGGCTACGAGCGTGCCGCACGGCAAGGTCGAGGTACTGGAGGTGTTCTCCTACGGCTGCCCGGCATGCAACGCCTTCCAGCCCGTGATGGAGAAGCTGCGGCACGCTCTGCCGGCGAATGCGCAGCTCGCGTTCCTGCCCGCGGCATTCAATCCCGGCGAGGACTGGCCGATGTTCCAGCGTGCGTTCTTCGCCGCCCAGGCGCTCGGCGTCGCCGAGCGCGCCCATCAGGCCATGTTCGACGCCGTGTGGAAGACCGGCGAGCTCGGCATCACGCAGCCGGGCACCAACCGCCTGAAGAACCCCCTGCCCTCGATCGCAGATGCCGCGCGCTTCTATGCCCGGGTTGCCGGTGTCGATCCGCAGAAATTCCTCGCCATGGCGAACTCCTTCGGCGTCGACAGCAAGATGCGCGCCGCCGATGCGCAGATCGTGGCCATGCACGTCGACTCCACGCCGACTCTCGTGGTCAACGGCAAATACCGGGTAATCCGCGACGAGCTCAAGGGGGATGACGAGCTCATCGAGCTCGTCAGGTATCTGGTCGGCAGGGAAAGCGGCGGCTGAGATCTGTCAGGCGAGGGCGCCCGCAGTGGTGACGATCTGCGCGAAGCGCCCATCGAGCACCAGCTCGGTGCGCTCCTGGATCTCCGCTGCGCTCACTTCGCGTCCGCCGCGCGTGCGCATGGGGAAGGTGAGCGTGGCATCGCCCACGTAACGTACGCCGAAGCCCAGATCGGATGCATGGCGCGCGGTCGTCTCGCAGCACTGCTCGGTGCGTATGCCCGTGATGAGGAGCTCGCCGATGCCGCGCTCGCGCAGCCATTGCTCGAGCGTCTTGCCATCCGCCGAGCGGCCGAACATGGCCGAGTGGACCGCTTTGCGGAACACCGTCTCCGGCTGCAGCGTCAACCCCCGCATGGTGCGCACCGCGCCCGAGGCCGCGCAGAAGGGGTTGCCGGGGTCATCGCCCGGCTCCTCGTGAAAGATCTGCACGATCGGAATACCGGCTGCCTGGCAACGGTCGATCAGTGACTGCACGTTGCGCAGGAATGCCGGCAAATCCCGCTCGCTGAAGTAGGGACGCTGGCGGAACGATTCCTGTACGTCGATGACGAGCAGTGCCTGCTTCATGGTCAACAGTCTCCGGTGCGCCAGCTGCTATGTTCCGGCAGCTGCATCGCCGGCGCCACAGGCACGGCGGACAGCGATCGGTCAAAAAAGGACGTTTACTAGCCCGGCTGCGGCCGTGGCGGCATGGTCGCCCGCCGCTCCGCCTGCCCGTACGGAGCACCCACAGTGGCACTTACCGCAGCGCTCGAGCTGGCGCTAGAACCAGCGCTGACGGCGTAGCGGGCGGCTGCGAGGCGCGCCTCGGCGGCGAGCAGCGTCATGCCGCGCAGCCGGGCCCGCTCGAGCTGCGCAGCCTCCCCGGAACCCGCCGCCAGCAGCAGCTCGCGCCACACCTGCACCCGCGCCGGCCAACGCGGGCGCAGCCACTCGGGGTGGGCCTCGGCGAGCGCCTGGATCTGTCGCAGGGTATGCCGACTGATGGCGGCGATGGTCGCAGGTGGCATGCCGAGCAGCAGCCGCGCGGCCGCCGGCTGTGAGCGGGCCAGGTGCCAGGCATAAAAGAACACGAGGCGCGCGACCTCGGTGGCGGCGGGCACGCTGAAGTGTGGGGTGTAGCGCTCCGTGGCGGCATCGCCGACCTCCGCGGCTCCGGGAGGAGTGCGCCAGCACGCCGGCTCGCCAAAGCGGGCATCGAGCAACAGGTACGGACATGCCGCGGCCCGGCGCCGGGCCACGCCATCCAGTGCGCGCCACAGCTCGGCGAACGGCGGCAGCAAAGTGCTCGCGCCAGCGCAGCGCACCGCGGCCTGCTCGGCGAGCAGTGCGAGCGCGAGCTCGTTGAGCTCCGCGAGCGAATCGAGTGTCGCGCCACGTAACCAACAGCCATCGGCAGTCGCCCGCCCGGGGCCGACGCCGTCGTCCTTCCCGCAGTGCAGCAGCATCGCCCGCCCTCCACGCCAACGCCGCGGCGCTATCGTAGCCGACGCTGCCGGCAAGGGCAGTCCGAATTTGGAGTTTTTTTACCAATTTTTCGGATTGCCTTTTGGTGATTTTTTACCAAAATTCCCGGCATGCGCATCTGCGATGACCGTTACAGCCGCGAGCGCGCACGCATGGAGCTGGCGCTGCGCTTCCTGCGCCACGAGGCGCGCACGCAGACCATACGCGCGTGGACCGGGCTGTCGGACGATCGCATACGCAAGCTCTACCGGTCGTACATGAGTCACGTGCGGCGCGAGTTGCCGCGCCATCGCGGCAAGTCACCGCACCAGGTGGCCTACTTCACCCGCTCGCTGCGGGTGCAGGAGGAGAGCGCGCTGCTCGCTAGCATGCTGTCGCTCCTCGGGGTGCTGCCCGCCGCGCACCCGACAGGTGCGCTGGCCGAAGCGCTGCCGCTCGCCAGCGTGCGGCGCGGTGAGCTCCTGTGCCAGGCCTTCGAAGCGTTCCGCCTGCTGCTGCCGGCGGCGCAGATCTCGTTCGAGCACGCGGTGTTTCTCGCCGGCGCTCTCGCCCGCGGCGATCAGCTGCGGCTTGGCGACTGCGGCGGCTGTGGAAGTCTCATGGTGACCGAGCGCTTCCCGCTGCGCCTGGCGCGCTGCGTGCATTGCGCCAGCCCGCAACAAGCTCGCAGCCACGCCTGACCGGCGGCAGCTGCCGGCTGCGCTCGCCCCGCAAGGGCCGCGAACCGAGGCGAGGCCGCTGGTTAGAATCCGGCATCGATGCAGCGCAATCCTCCCTACTTCTTCTCCGGTCCCTACATCGAGCGCCGCGCCGAG
>JAFAVO010000083.1 GCA_019242385.1 Gammaproteobacteria bacterium
TACTATCGCTACAACTTCGATGGCGTGACCATCAACCCGTTCGTCGATCCGGTCGGCGCGGCCAACGGCGCCGGCTACAACGGCCCGAAGGGCACGGCGCTCACCGGCCGCAAGTCCGTGTTCGAGGGCAGCCGCACCGACTGGCACGTCAGCGCCGACTATCGCTTCAACCCGGCGGTGATGACCTACGTCTCGGCGGGCACCGGATACAAGGCAGGCGGCGTCGGTCCGCGTCCCTTCAACGCCGAGCAGGCGCGGCCTTTCGGCCCGGAGAAAGTCACCTCGTACGAGCTCGGCCTGAAGACCGACATGTTCGACCGGCATGTCCGCTTCAATGCCGCGGTCTTCTACAACGACTTCACCGACGCACAGATCGTGCTGCTCTCCTGCCCGCAATACGGCGGCCCGGGTCCCTGCGCGCTGCCGCAGAACGCCGGCAACGCGCACGTCTACGGCGCGGAAGCCGAGATCTTCGCGGTTCCGGTGGCGGGTCTGCAGATAGATCTGTCAGGTTCGTACCTGCACTGGGACTGGCAATGCGTGAACCCCGAGGTGGTGATGACCGTCGCGCCCGGCCAGCCCACCTCCTGCACCAGCGATCCGGCCGTGATCAACCTGCTGGCGACGACTCCCATCGGCTTCATCAAGGAGCAGTATCACGGTGGCATCCAGTACGCCTTCAATCTCGGCAACGGCAGCACGCTGACCCCGCGACTCGATGCCTCTTACCAGGGGCCGCAGAACGGCAGCAACACCCGTCCCGTGCCCGGATCGCCGTCCGACATTTATGGGCGAGTCGGGGGCTTCACCGTGGCCAATGCGAGCCTCACGCTGGCGAATTCGAAGAAGGACCTGGAGGCGATGCTGCAGGTCACGAACCTCTTCAACCATTATTACTTCTATTCCAAGTTCGATCTGACCGGAGCCGGCTCGGGGACCATCACGGGCTCGCCGGGGCCGCCGCTGGGGTGGTCGCTGACGCTGCGCAAGCGGTTCTGAGCGGCTACTCAGCTCCGAGCCGCTCGGGCGCGGCTCAGCAAAAAGGGCGAACCACGGGGTTCGCCCTTTTCGCGCGCCGGCTCTGAGCGCGTGTGAGTCAGAGCTGGATGATGACCGTCTTGAGCTCGGTGTAGGCCTCGATACCCTGCCGGCCCTGCTCGCGGCCAATGCCCGACTGCTTGAATCCGCCAAAGGGCAGCGCCGGGTCGATCACCGCATGACAATTGCCCCACACGGTGCCGGCCTTGAGTCTCGCGGCCAGCTTGTGCATCGCCGAGACATCCCTGGTCCAGATACTCGCGGCCAGTCCGTAGCTGGTGTCGTTAGCGGCCTTGGCGACCTCATCGAGCGTGTCGAAGCGCTGTGCGACGAGTACCGGGCCGAAGATCTCCTCTCGGACGACGCTCATCGAGGGTTTGACGTCGACGAGCACGGTGGGGTTGACGTAGTAGCCGTTGGCCGCGGCGGCATCGCCGCCGACCGCGACGGAGGCCCCATCGCGCTTCCCCTTCTCGATGTAGCCCATCACGCGGTCCATCTGCTCTTTGGAGACCAGCGGACCCATGTGGCCCTCCGGATCGAGCGAAGGCCGCGGCCGCCAGAAGCCTGAGGCCTTGGATACCCCTTCGAGCATGCGATCGAAAATCGAGCGGTGCGCGAAGAGCCGCGACCCCGCGACGCAGATCTGACCGGCGTTGAAGAACACGCTGCCGGCGGCCGCGGGCGCCACCTCATCGACGTTCACGTCCGGCATCACGATGACCGGTGACTTACCGCCAAGCTCCAGAGTGACGCGCTTGAGCGAGTCGGTGGCGCTGCGGTTGATGATCTTGCCGACCTCCGTGGAGCCGGTGAATGCGACCTTGTCGACGTCCGGGTGCTTCACCAGGCGATCGCCTGCGGTGTGTCCGTTCCCGGTGATCACATTGATGACGCCTGGGGGGAAACCGGCCTCGGCGACGAAGTCGGCCAGGCGCAGCGCGGTCACCGAGGTCTGCTCTGCGGGCTTGAGCACCAGCGTGCAACCGGCGGCGAGCGCAGGCGATATCTTGAGCGTCGCCATGATCAGCGGAAAGTTCCAGGGAATGATCTGGGCCGCGACGCCAACCGGCTGGCGCGAGACGTAGCTGAACACCTGGCCGCGCGGCATCCCCAGTGGATCCTGCACCTCACCGCCGATCTTCGAGGCCCAGCCCGCCATGTACCGCAAGTGATCCACTGAGCCCGGGACATCGATCATCGCCGCAAAGCCCACGGGCTTGCCGTTGTCGATGGCCTCGAGCTCGGCGAACTCTGCGGCGTGTGCCTCGAGCAGGTCGGCGAGCTTGTTGATGGTGCGCTCGCGCACCTTCGGCGGGAGGTTCGACCAGCGTCCGTCATCGAAGGCGGCCCGGGCCGCGGCCACCGCGCGATCCACATCGGCGTCCGAGGCATCGACGATGCGGCCGACTTCACGCCCGGTGGAGGGGTCCTCGACGATGAGGGTCGCCCCGTGGCTCGATGAGACCCACTCATTGTTGATGAAGAGCGCGGGCTTGCGTGCCAGCGCGCGCTTGGCGGCCGGCGAATACTCGCGCTGCACGAAGGAGCTGCTGTCCGCGGCGATGGGTTGCACGGTGGCCATTTCACTATCCTCCGGGATTTCCCGGGCGCGGCCGCGCCGCCCCCGATAGCTGCTAATTTGTTTGTGTAGCGTACTAAGTGAGGGTGGGAGGGTCAATGTAGACCGGCACGGCCGCAGCTGGTGCTGTGCGGTCAAGCCGCGGAAAATTCAGGCATTTACATGTGCGTGTTGGGAGGAACGTTTGCCCAGGCACCGACCACACGCGGCAGAAACACCACCCGCTCGTGCTGCGAATGCATCCTCCTGCAGGCGTGACGCTCATGTCGAGCGCGGTCATGCCCGGGCGGAGCCCGGCCGCTGGGCAACGCTGCGGTGATAGGACTGCCACAGTCGCTTACAGAACTGAGTATTGCACTGCCCCGGCCAAGCGTGGAGACTCAACCCCGCGTTCCTTGTATTGATTTCGTCGGGGAATCGAACGACTCCTTGAGGGCGAATGCTCGTCCACGCGTACAGGCATGAGCGGCTCATGGAGGAGTCGGAGTCGCGCGTGCAGATGTCCATCTACCTGC
>JAFAVO010000300.1 GCA_019242385.1 Gammaproteobacteria bacterium
GATTCCTACCAGGATTACCATGTCGCAAATTATCGACAAATCGAGGAACAGGCATTGGCGTGGGCGCGACAGTGGCCCGGAGCCCGGCACCTCACCGCGACAGGGGAAGCCGCACGCTCAGCCGGGCTCCGGAGCCCCCGGGAAGGCTCACCGCGCTCGCCTCTCCGCCGTGGAATTCGGCGATCAGGCGCACGATGTAAAGACCGAGTCCAAAGTGGGGCTTGCTGTCCCGGTCGGCTCGGGACTGCCACAAGGATTCGAACAGACGCCCCTCCAGGTGCTCGGGCAGCGGAGGACCCGGATTTTCGACTTCGACCACGGCCGCGATCCCCTCGAGGCGCAGCCGAACGGTGATGGTCGCGCCGGGAGGGCTGAAGTCGACGGCGTTGTCGATCAGCTTATCGAGCATCTGAGCGATCAGATCCGGAGCGCCATGCAACATAACCGGCCCGGCAGGCAGCTCGCCCGAGAACACCCGGCCCGGAAAGGCGGTGCGATACGCCGCGACCGCCGAATCGAGCAGCGCCACGAGATCGAACTCGACGCGCTCGGCGTTCCCGATCGCCTCTTCCACACGGCTCGCCGCGCTCATGGCGAGCAGGATCGCATTGAGCCGCTCGCTTCCCTGCCGCGCGCGCTCCAGATAGGCGCCTGCAGCCTCCCCGGCCGGCTCCGCCTCGAGGTTCTCGAGCGAGGAGCGCACGATGGTCAGCGGCGTGCGGATCTCGTGCGCGAGCTTGCCCGCGAGCGTGCGCAGATAGTCCGTGTAGGCGTTGAGCCGCCCGAGCAGGGTGGAGAAACTGCGGGCCACATCGCCGAGCTCGTCTCGCGCTGCGGTTTCCGGGAACGCCGTCACCAGACCCGTGCGCGTCAGCGCCGACTCACTCGCGCGACGCAGCCGCGCAAGCCGCAGCGCGAGCCAGGCGGCGAAGGCGAACGTCAGCAGCATGGCGACGATGCTCGTGCCGAGCGTGAAATTGAGCATGCGGGTGAGGGCGCGATCGCGCAGCCGCAACCAGAGATCGGGCGTCTGCATTAGTTCGAGCGCGCCGATCTCCTCATGGCCGTCCCGGGCGTAGATCGGCGCACGTGCCTCGATCAGCCGCGGTGCGCCGGGGCGATCGACAAAGCGGCGGTACAGCCGCGGGAGCAGCGGCGCGCCAGGACCCAGGGTGCGCGCTTGCGCGAGCGCATCGACGCGCGCCAGAACCTGGCCATCAGGTGAGCTGATGGCGAGCTTCATTCCCGGCTGCATGAACTGCGTGAGGTAAGTGGCGAGCTTGGGAGCGGCAACGATCAGCCGTCCGAGCGGGTGCAGGTCTTCGCTGCGCAAGGTGCCGTAGCTCACCGCCGGGCCGCCGCGCGTATCGCGATCGTCGATGAGCACTCCGAAGCGCTCACCGAGCATGGAGAGCGGCACCCGCATCTCGACGCGGTAGCCGCCGGCGGCCGCCTGCCACGCCGCACGCACGCGGGGCTCGATGGTGACGTGCTGCTCACCGAATTCCCCTGCCTCGATGCGGCGTGCGCTCAGGGACCCGGGACCGGTCGCCGCAAGGAACAACTGCTGCTCCTCGCCCTGACTGTCCTCGTAGCCGATCCACACGCGGTCACCGAAGGTGGCCGGGTCCAGCCAGTTGCTGCCGGGTGCATCGAAGAGCGGGTGCGCATCGTGCACCTCCAGCAGCACGTACAAGGTGCGCTCGAAGACACCGCTCAGGATCCCGAAGCGATGCTGCGCGTCGTGACTGAACCACGCCCAGGCTGCGGGGTCCCTCGGCCAGTCATCCGCGTAGCCATCGATGAGCGGAGCGGCGCTTAGCGCGAGCGGCTTGAGGTCGAATCGACCTGGCGGTGCTGCTGCGGGCGCATCCGAGCTCTCCGGGTCCTGCGCCGGCTCTTGCGCAGACGGACGCTCGCGATAGAGCAGATCGGTGCGCCCCTGGAGCGAGGCGGCGATGGTCTGCGCTACCGCCTGGAGGGAGGTCTGCTCACCCTCGCGCAGCGCCGCTTCCATCTCACGGGCGTAGCGGCAGCCGGCCCATGGCAGGGCGAGCGTGGCGAGGCCGAGAGCGAGCAGCTTGAGGCGCAGCGACATCGCCGTGAGGCGTTACTCGACCCAGCGGTAGCCCATGCCGTAGACGGTCTGCAGGCAGTCGAATTTTGCATCGATTCCCTGGAATTTGCGGCGGATGCGCTTCACATGGGAGGTGATGGTGTTGTCATCGAGCACGACGTTGGCCGCATCCATCAGCTGTTGACGGCTGCGCACGTGACCCGGATGGCGCGCGAGGGCATGCACGATCCAGAACTCGGTGAGCGACAGCAGCACGATATTGCCGTCCCACTGCGCCTGCATGCGCTCGGGATCGAGCGTAAGCGCCCCGCGGTGCGTGATCTCGCTCGCGGCCGCGGGGCGGCGCAGTGCGTCCACGCGGCGGAACAGCGCGTTCACCCGCGCCGTCAGGTGGGCGAGGCTCAGGTCCTTGGTGAGAAAATCGTCCGCGCCGAGGCGCAGCCCGGATACCGCATCGAGCTCACTGTCGCGCGCAGTGAGAAAGATGATGGGGAGCTCCGCGGACAGTGCGCGCAGCTCACGGCACAACTCGAATCCACCCTCGGGCTCTTCTTCGAGCGAGATGTCGATCACCGCCAGATCGGGCAAGCGCGTCCTGAACGCCGCCATGGCCTGAGCGCGGTTCGCGTAACAACGCACCGAATAACCTTCACGGGTGAAGGCGGCGGCGTAGTTGTCGCGTATGGCCGCTTCGTCCTCGACGATGGCAATGAGCCGCTTCATCCAGGCTTCAAGGCTACCTTCTGCAGAGTTGCAGCGGAAGGACTGCCGTGCCGCCATTTTTCGCCACAATTGTTCGGCGCCGCGCCAGGATTCAGTCCCGCGCGCCGTGCCTGTCCGCCGATCTAATGGTGAGCAGGCAATGACGCGGTATTTCCATGAATACAGCAACGACGCGAGTGGTCTGCGCCTGGCGGGTGCTGCCACGCTGCCCAGCGGCCAGCCGTGCCGAGCGCCTTTCCAACTGGCTGGCGCTCATCGCGCTGCTGGCGCTGAGTATCGTCTGGCAATGAGGAGCTCCCCACTGCCGGTGCGCTAACATGCGCGGACGGCTAAAGGAGGACCGGCCATGAGCGATGAAGTCGTGCTGTACAGCAGTCCGATGTCCCGCGGGCGCGTGGTGCACTGGATGCTCGAGGAGGCAGGGGCGCCCTACCGGTACGAGATGGTTGATCTCGAGACGCGTGCGCACAAGGATCCCGCTTACCTTGCGGTGAATCCGATGGGCAAGGTGCCCGCGATCGTCCATCGTGGTGTCGTGGTCACCGAGTGCGGAGCGATCTGCGCCCATATCGCGGACGCCTTCCCCGCAGCCCGGCTGGCGCCGCCCGTCGGCAGCCCGGAGCGCGGCGCGTATTACCGCTGGATTTTCTTCGGCGCCACCTGCGTGGAGCCTGCGGTAATCGACCGGATGCTCGCACGGCCGGAGGTTTCCCGGCCGAGTGCGCTGAGCTACGGCAGCTATGAGGACGCGGTCGCTACCCTCGAGGCGGCACTGCGCCCCGGTCCCTTCCTGCTCGGGCAGCATTTCACCGCGGCCGACGTTTACGTCGGCTCGCAGGTCGGCTTTGGGCTGATGGTGAAGGCACTCGAGCCGCGTCCGGTTTTCCAGGCTTACCTCGCCCGCGTCCAGGAGCGGCCGGCCTACAAGCGCTTCATGGAGAAGAACGATCAGCTGCTCGCGAAGATGAAGAAAGCCGGATGAAGAAAGCCGGCTGACCGAGCTTCGGCTTCGCCGCTGGCAGCGGCGAATTGAGCTGCGCACTCGCGCGTGCTAGGTTTGCCGCGCGCCGGTAGACAGAACAACCAACACTCGGCCGCCTGCGCACGGGGAGACATCATGTTTAGGCAGCTGATCGACCCGCTGGGCAACCTGACCCTCACCTGCCTCGTGGCGCTGGTGCCCGTTGTGTCACTGCTGGTCATGCTCGCCGTGTGGCGCCTGCCGGCGTGGCTGGCAACGCTGCTTGGCTCGGTGCTGACGTTCCTGCTGGCGCTGTGGGTCTGGAAGATGCCGCTCAGCGACGGCGCGCATGCCTACGTCTACGGCGCCGCGACCGGTGTGTGGAACGTCAACTGGATCACCTTCTGGGGCATGGTGCTCTTCAACACCCTGGCACTGAGTGGTGTATTCGAGAACTTCCGCCGCTGGCTCATCGCGCAGGGAAGCCTCGATGTGCGCGTGCAGACCATGCTGTTTGCGTGGGCCTTCGGCGCGCTGCTCGAGGGTCTGGTGGGCTTCGGATATCCATGGGCAGTGGTTGCGCCGATTCTGATCTCACTCGGCATTTCCGATCTGAACGCGATACGCGTCGCCGCGATCGCCAACAACGCACCGGTGTCCTACGGCGCCCTTGGCGCCCCGATCATCGCGCTGGCAGCGGTCACCAACTATCCACTGCTCGCCTTGTCGGGCTCGGTCGGCACGATCGTCGCCGTGCTCGCGCTGTTGCCACCCTGGGTGCTGCTGTACCTGGTATCCGGATGGGAAGGACTCAAAGGCGGCTGGCCGCTCGCCGTGGTCGGCTCGCTCGGGTACATCGCCGGCCAGTACCCGGTCGCGGTCCACCTCGGGCCGTACCTGCCCGATGTCGCGGGTGCCATCGTCTGCTTCGCCGCGCTGCTGCTGCTGCTGAAGGTGTGGCAGCCGAGCAGTGTGCTCGGCTACGGCGGGGTGCCGGTCGATGCGGCGGCCGCGCGCCAGACGCAGGGACATGGCCTCTCTTCGGGTGAGGTGCTGCAGGCGTGGATGCCGTTCGTGGTGCTGCTCATCGTCGTGGCGGCCTGGACCGGGCCCTGGTCCCCGCTGCCGAAGGTGAGCTGGTTCAAGGTACAGGCGGTGGCCTGCTCCGCGCTCGCAGCCACCTGTCCCGAGAAGGGCAACGTGACCGCGGTCTTCAACTTCGCGCCTTATATCGGTGGCACCGCCATCCTCGCCGCCTGGCTGATCGTCGCGATGTTGCTGATGGCGACCGGGCGGCTGAAGGGTGCGCAGGTCGGTGAGGTGTTCCGGCGCACTTTCCACCAGATGTGGGGCGCACTGCTCGTCGGGGTGTTCATCTTCGGCCTGGCATATACCTTCAATTATTCGGGTATGGCGGCCTCGCTCGCCAAGGGCTTCTCCTCGATGGGCACCGCGTTCATCGTGGTGGCGCCCATCCTGGGATTCATCGGCGTCGCCCTCTCGGGGTCGAATACCTCCACCAATGCGATGTTTGGCAAATTCCAGGCGCTGGTCGGCACGCAGCTCGGGCTGCCGCCGCTGCTGCTGCCCTCGCTGAACTCGGTCGGTGCGGAAATCGGCAAGCCGATCGCGCCGCAGACGGCGAGCGTCGGGGTCTCC
>JAFAVO010000316.1 GCA_019242385.1 Gammaproteobacteria bacterium
CATGAACCATGCGCATCAACCATGCGCATGAACCATGCGCATCAACCATGCGCATGGCTCACGAGGGGTCTGCAAAAGGGGCTGTCCATCGTGCGAACGGGCACGCCCGGGCGCGCGGCATCGGCCGCCCGGTGATATCGGCGAGGCTGGTCTATCTACTTGACGCCGCGGGCGCGGCCCTGGGCCACGCCGGTGGTCTTGCGGGTCTTCGCCGGCGTACTTTTTCTGGGTGCCGCCTTGGCGCGACGGTGCGGTTTGCGGGCGGCGTGCGCAGAGGGCTGCGGCCGGCCCCGCGGCCCGGCTGGGGGCCGATTGACCGCGACCTTGTTATCGACTCGCGGGGGCGCCGCGGATTTCTTGGCCCCCTTCCGTTTCGGCGGTGGCTGCGCGCCGGCGGCTGGCGTCGTGCCATCGCCCTGGGCGGGCCCGGCCGCTGCGCCGGCGGTGGCGGCGGTCGCGGCGCGTTTGCCGCGACCCCAGCGGCCAAATCGCCCACGCTCTGGCGCAGCCGCCAGCAGCGCCTGGCATTCCTCCAGAGTGAGCGACTTCGGATCCCGGTCCTTCGGAATCTTGGCGTTCTTCTTCTTGTCGGTGATGTAAGGACCGTAGCGGCCGTTGAGCAGCTGGATGCCCTGTTCCGGGAAATCGCGAATGAGACGGGCCGCGTCGGCTTCCTTCTTCAGCCGTATCACCTCGCGCGCCCGCTCGAGCGTCACGGTGTACGGGTCATCCTCCTTGAGGGAAGCGTACTTGCTGCCGTACTTCACGTAGGGGCCGAAGCGCCCGACATTCGCGACGATGGTCTCCCCGTCCTCGGTCTCGCCGAGCGTACGCGGCAGCTTGAAGAGCTCCATCGCATCAGCGAGGTTGATCGCATCCATCTTCTGCCCGGGACGCAGCCCCGCGAACCGCGGCTTCTCCTCGTCATCCTTGGTGCCGATCTGCACGAAAGGTCCGTAGCGCCCCATGCGCACGGTGATGGGCTTGCCGGTGGCCGGATCCTTGCCGAGCTCACGTGCCTGCGCCACCTGCTCGCGGGTCACCGTGCGCTCGATCTTGTCCACCTGATGAATGAAGGGTTTCCAGAACTTCTCCAGCGGCGTGGTCCATTCCTCCTCGCCGCGCGAGATCGCATCGAGCTCGTCCTCCATCGCCGCGGTGAACCCGTACTCGACGTAACGATGGAAATGATGGGTGAGGAAGCGGTTGACGATCTTGCCGATGTCGGTCGGCACGAACCGCCGGTTGTCCATCTCCACGTACTCGCGGTCCTGGAGCGTGGAGATGATGGTGGCGTAGGTCGAGGGGCGGCCGATGCCGTGCTCCTCGAGCGCCTTCACGAGCGAAGCCTCGCTGTAGCGCGGCGGCGGCTCGGTGAAGTGCTGCGTTGCGGCGAGCTGGTCCAGGCTGACCTCATCGCCCTCCTGCAGCGGCGGCAGTACGTGATCCGCATCATCGATCTTGGCGTCATCGCTGCCTTCCTGATAGACCGCGATGTAGCCCGGCTTCACCAGCGTGGAGCCGTTGGCGCGCAGCAGATGACGCTGCGGCCCATCGGGTCCCGCGAGCAGGTCGACCGCCACCGTGTCGAACACCGCATGACTCATCTGCGAGGCGACGGCGCGCTTCCAGATTAGGGTGTACAGCCGGTAGAGATCATCCTCGATCTTGCCCTCGACATCGCCGGGCGTGATGCCGGCGGAGGTCGGGCGAATCGCCTCGTGCGCCTCCTGCGCATTCTTCGACTTGGTCTTATAGACGCGCGGCTCCTCGGCGACTTCCTGCGCCCCATAGAGCCGTGCGGCGACCTCACGGATCTCGCGCACGGCTTCGGCGGCCAGTGCCACCGAGTCGGTACGCATGTAGGTGATCAGACCGACGTTGCCGTCGCCGATGTCCTGCCCTTCGTAGAGCTGTTGCGCGAGGCGCATGGTGCGGCGCGCGTTGAAGCCGAGCTTGCGGGCGGCCTCCTGCTGCAGAGTCGAGGTGGTGAAGGGCGGGGCGGGGTTGCGGCGGCGCTGCTTGCGGTCGATGGCGAGCACCTGCAGCCTGCCGGGCCTGGCCTCGGCCGCGCCTGCGGCGCCGCGCAGCGCTTGCTCGGCCGCGCGCGCGTCGTGCTCGTTGGTGAAGCTGAACTGCTCGACCTTCTCGCCCCGGTACTCGAGCAGCTTGAGCGGAAAGGCCTGGCCGCCATGGGCGCCCTGGCCCTCGATCGTCCAGTACTCCTGCGCGACGAAGGCGGCGATCTCTTCTTCGCGTTCGCAGATCATGCGCAGCGCCGGGCTCTGCACACGACCTGCGGAGAGCCCGCGGCGCACCTTCTTCCAGAGCAGCGGCGAGAGGTTGAAGCCGACCAGGTAATCGAGCGCACGGCGCGCCTGTTGCGCATTCACGAGCTCCATCGACAGGCTGCGCGGGCGCTCGACGGCTTCACGGATGGCGTTGCGGGTGATCTCGTAGAACACCACGCGGTGCACGTGCTTGCCGTTGAGGTTGCCCGCGGAGTCGAGGATCTCCTTCAGATGCCAGGCGATCGCCTCGCCTTCACGGTCCGGGTCTGTGGCGAGGTACAGCGCTCGGGACTTGCCGAGCGCTCGGGCGATCGCCGCGACGTGGCGCTCGTTCTTCTCGAGCACCTGGTACTTCATGGAGTAGCCCTTGTCGGGGTCGACCGCGCCCTCCTT
>JAFAVO010000335.1 GCA_019242385.1 Gammaproteobacteria bacterium
CCGGGTGTCGAAGTCCATGACGGTGACGCGCGCGGCGCCAAGCGCCTCGAATATCTGCTCGTAGCGCGCACCGGTCTCGTGCATGCGGCTCGCGGTGGGAATGACTACGATATCCGCTTGCTCACCCCCCGAGACGCGTACGAAGCGCTCGAGTACACGGCGGTCGTTTTCCTTATTCTCCGCACCGCCGATCGGTACGATCCAGCCACGCTCCTGACCTTCGGGAACTCTGCTCGGCATCCGCTGCTGACTCCTGAAAAATCCGCTGCGCTGGAAGTCAAAGTTACCACGCCACAGCCAGGCCCGCCGCGTCGACGCGGCGAATCGGTCAAATCCTACTGCCCGGGGCGACTTGCGCCGGTGCGCTGCTATGCAATTTTGCGGGCGGCTATGCCTTTTCCCCGCTTGACGCGCCCGACCCCCGCGGAGTCTATTGCCCTCTCACGAACCATAGCGGCAGCGGCACGGCGCTCGCTGCGGGTGCAAACAGCCAACATGAGACCTCGCAGGCGAGACGCCCAGAGAAGCCCGGCTGCCGGCCAGCCGCAGCGCTCGGTCCGCTACCGTAACCTGCTCAACCCCTTCGCACCGGTAAGGGTCTTTTCGGACGATCAGATCGAGAGCATGCACCTTGCCGCGCTCGGCATCATCGAGCGCCAGGGCATGCGCGTGCTTTCGCGCCGCGGGCGCGCGCTGCTCGCAGAGGCCGGTGCGAGCGTGGATGAGGCGAGTCAGATGGTACGGCTCGATCCGGCCATGGTCGGCCGCGCGCTCGCCACCGTACCCGCCGAAGTCACCTTGATCGGGCGCGATCCTGCGCGCTCCTGCCGGGTAGGTGGACACCACGTGGTGTTTGCGCCGGTCGCCGGCCCACCGAGCGTCAGCGATCTGGAGCGCGGCAAGCGCACCGGCTCGATCGCGGACTTCCGCGATTTCGTACGGCTGTCTCAGGCCTTCGACGTGATGCACGTGTGCGCGCAGACCACCGAGCCGCAGGACGTACCGGTGAACGAGCGTCACCTCGACACGGCGCTCGCGCAACTGACCCTCGCCGACAAGGCGCCCAACTTCTACAGCCGCGGCGATGCGCAGCTCGCCGACTGCTTTGCCATGTTGCGCATCGCGCACGGCATCGACGAGGCGACCTTCAGGGCCGCACCGCGCTGTTACAGCATCTGCAATACCAACTCGCCCTTGCAGCTCGATGTACCCATGACCGATGGCATCATGGAATTCGCGCTCAACGGTCAGCTGATGATCGTGACGCCCTTCACCCTCGCCGGGGCGATGGCGCCGGTGACGATCCCGGGTGCATTGACGCTGGCGCACGCGGAGGCGCTGTTCGGCATCACGCTCTCGCAGACCACGCGGCCCGGCGCCCCGGTCATGTACGGAAGCTTCACCTCCAACGTCGACATGAAATCCGGATCGCCCGCCTTCGGCACTCCCGAGTATGCCAAAGCGGCCTTCGGCGCCGGCCAGCTGGCGCGTCGCATCGGTGTGCCCTGGCGCTGCTCGAGCGCTACGGCCTCCAACGCGCCCGACGCACAAGCGGCATATGAGGCGCAGATGAGCCTATGGGGCGCGCTGCTCGGCGGCAGCAACTTCATACTGCACGCCGCCGGATGGCTGGAAGGCGGCCTCACCGCCTCATTCGAGAAGTTCATTCTCGATGTGGAGATGCTGCAGATGTTTGCCGAGCTGTTCCAGCCGGTAGCGGCTACCGCAGAGGAGATCGGCATCGATGCGGTGGCCGAAGTGGGTCCCGGCGGTCACTTCTTTGCGGCGGCGCATACCATGCAGCGCTACCGTGACGCCTTCTACAGTCCACTGATCTCCGACTGGCGCAACTACGGGGCGTGGGTGGAGGGCGGTTCCAAGAGCGCCACCGAGCGCGCCGCCGGGGTGTGGCGCCAGACGCTCGCTGCGTTTCAGCCGCCCCCGATGGACGTCGCCGCGGAGGAAGAGCTCACGGCATTCGTCGACCGGCGCAGGCGTGAGGGCGGTGCAGCGCCGGCGGGCTGAGCCGCAGGAGCGACTTCAATGGATGCGCAACACCACCTTGCCGAGCAGGTGTCCGCTCTCTAGCCGCTCGTGCGCTTTCGCCGCGTCGGCGAGGGAATACTCGGCGGCGATGGGCACGCGCAGCTTCGCCGCGGTGATGGCCTGATTCAGCTGCTCGAACTCCTTCGCCCCCGCGATCGCGTTGAAGCGGGTGCTGCTCCTCACCTCCACAGTTGGCTTGGGCTCGGGGCTCACACCCCACGGGAAGGCTATACGTCCACCGGGCTTCAGCGCATCGACGCAGCGGGCCAAACCATCGCCACCGGCGAATGCGAGCACTGCATCGACGCCCGCGGGTGCGAACTGGCGCGCGGCAGCGGCGATGTCGCCTTTTCGACCGTCCACCACCGCGTCGGCTCCCAGGCCCTTGACGAAGCTGAGACCCTCTTCCCCGGAGGCGGTGGCGAGAACGCGTGCTCCGCGCAACTTCGCGAACTGCAGGGCAAGCGCACCCACCCCACCGGAAGCCCCATGAATGATGAGTGTCTCACCGGA
>JAFAVO010000079.1 GCA_019242385.1 Gammaproteobacteria bacterium
GGACCTGTGGCCTCAGCCTGAGGCTGCGGGCGGACGCCCTTCCATGCGGGTGATCTTGCGGGGCCAGCCGCGCTTGAGGACGGCGCCGCGCTGAGCGCGCTGCCCGACATAATCCTGCAGGTCGCGCCAGTCGATCAGCTTCTGCTGCTCTCCCGCCCAGAGAACGAGCGTGCCGTTGCGGGGCACCACGGCGATCGCGGTCATGAGCTCCTGCCGCGCGGCGGCTTTCTTGCCGGGGATGTCATAGAGCTTGTTGCCCTTGCCGCGGGGCATCTCCGGGACCTCCCCCACCGGGAAAGCGAGCAGCTTCCCTTCGCTCGAGACCGCCGCGATGAGCGAGTCGGCACCTGACACCGGTGCCGGAGCGAGCACCTGCGCATTCGCGGGCACATTCAGCACGGTCTTGCCGGCGCGGCGGTCGGTGATGAGGTCCTTCAGCCGCGCGGTGAACCCGTAGCCGGCATCGGTGGCGAGCAGCCACAGATCCTCCGGATCTCCGATCATGACACCGGCGAACTTTGCGCCATCGGGCGGATCGAGCCGGCCGGAGAGCGGCTCGCCATAGCCACGTGCGGAGGGCAAGGAGTGCGCGGGCAGGGTGTAAGTGCGCCCGGTGCTGTCGATGAACACGGCGGGCTGCAGGCTGCGTCCGCGGGCCAGCGCCTGGAAGGCATCGCCGCTCTTGTAGGAGAGCGCCCCGGGCTCGATGTCGTGTCCCTTCGCCGAGCGCACCCAGCCGCCGGTCGAGAGCACCACGGTCACTGGCTCATTGGGGATGAGGCTCGTCTCGTCGATCGCCTGCGCGGCCTCGCGCTCGATGATCTTGGTACGCCGCTCATCGCCGTACTTCTCGGCATCGGCACGGATCTCGCTGGCGATGAGCTTCTTCAGTTTCGCCTTGCTCTTCAGCAGCGCCTCGAGCTCCTCGCGCTCGGCGGCGAGGCTTTTCTGCTCCTCGCGGATCCTCATCTCCTCGAGCTTGGCCAGATGGCGCAAGCGGGTGTTGAGAATTTCCTCGACCTGCTCGTCCGAGAGCTTGAAGCGCTTCATGAGCACCGGCTTCGGCTCATCCTCGCGGCGGATGATGCGGATCACCTCATCGAGGTTGAGGTAGACCACCATCAGGCCCTCGAGGATGTGCAGCCGCCTGGTCACTTTCTCCAGGCGGTGCTGCAGGCGGCGGGTAACCGTGGTGGTGCGGAACTCCAGCCACTCGCCGAGGATGTCCTTGAGGCTCATGACCCGCGGCCGGCCATCGAGCCCGATGATGTTGAGGTTGACGCGGTAGTTGCGCTCGAGGTCGGTGGTCGCGAAGAGATGATTCATCACCTCGACCAGGTCGACGCGGTTCGAGCGCGGTACGATCACCAGCCTCGTGGGGTTCTCGTGGTCGGACTCATCGCGCAGGTCCTCCACCATCGGCAGCTTCTTGGCGCGCATCTGCTCGGCGATCTGCTCCTGCACGCGCGTCGGCGATACCTGGTAGGGAAATGCGGTGATCACGGCGTTGCCGTCCTCGATCTCCCAGGTGGCGCGCGCCTTGAAGGCGCCCCCGCCCTTATCGTAGAACTCCTTCAGCTCCGCGCGCGGCGAGACGATCTCGGCGCCCGTCGGCAGGTCCGGCCCTTTCACGTGCTTCATGAGCGCGGCGGTGGTTGCTTCCGGCTCCTCCAGCAGGTGGATGGCGGCGGCGGCGACCTCGCGCAGATTGTGCGGCGGTATGTCGGTCGCCATGCCCACCGCAATGCCGGTCGTACCGTTCAACAGCAGATTCGGCAACCGCGCCGGCAGGATCGCCGGCTCCTCGCGCGAGCCGTCGTAGTTAGGTACCCACTCGACCGTGCCGTCGGACAACTCGCTCAGCAGCACCTCGGCGTAGCGGGTGAGCTTCGCCTCGGTATAGCGCATCGCGGCGAAGGACTTCGGATCATCCTGCGAGCCCCAGTTGCCCTGGCCGTCGATGAGCGGATAGCGGTAGGCGAACGGCTGCGCCATGAGCACCATCGCCTCGTAACAGGCCGTGTCGCCGTGCGGATGGAACTTGCCGAGCACGTCGCCGACGGTCAGGGCGGCTTTCTTGTGTTTGGAGACCGCCGAGAGGCCGAGCTCGCTCATCGCGTACACGATGCGCCGCTGCACCGGCTTCAGGCCGTCGCCGAGCGCCGGCAGCGCCCGGTCGAGGATGACGTACATCGAGTAGTCGAGGTAGGCCTTCTCGGTGAAGGTGCGCAGCGGCTGCCGCTCGATGCCCTCGAAATTCAGTTCCCCTGTTTCCATCATCGATCCTGCGTGGGTCTATACCTGAACCTCGGCGAGGTTACCCTTCTCCTCGAGCCACTCGCGCCGGTCGGCTGCGCGCTTCTTGGCGAGCAGCATGTCCATGAGCTGATCGGTGTTGTCCTTGCCATCGATCGTCAGCTGCACCAGGCGGCGGGTACGCGGATCGATGGTCGTCTCGCGCAGCTGGGTCGGATTCATCTCGCCCAGGCCCTTGAAGCGCGTCACGCTAGGCTTGGTGCGCGGACTCTCCTTGGCGATTTTCTTCAGCACCTGGTCGCGCTCGGCGTCATCGAGCGCGTACAGCACCTGTTTGCCGGCATCGATCCGGTAGAGCGGCGGCATCGCCACGTGCACGTGGCCGTGCGCCACCAGCGGTCGGAAGTGCCGCAGGAACAGCGCGCACAACAGCGTCGCGATGTGCTGCCCGTCGGAGTCGGCATCTGCGAGGATGCAGATCTTGTGATAGCGCAGCGACGACAGGTCGCTCGAGCCCGGATCGACACCGAGCGCGACGCTGATGTTGTGCACCTCTTCACTGCCGGCGAGCTGTCCGGGGTCGACCTCCCAGGTGTTGAGGATCTTGCC
>JAFAVO010000123.1 GCA_019242385.1 Gammaproteobacteria bacterium
CGGATAGCAGAACTTCGGCCGCGGGCGGCGGCGCCAGCGCCGCGCGTGCTGCCAGTGCCTGAACCCGGCCCGAGTCGATTGCCTGTCCGTAGGCGCCGACGGGCAGCACCGGCTCCATGTCGATGACCGGCACCAGGAGCTCCTCCACGTTGAGCTTGGCACCGATGTCGCGATCGGCGGGGCGGCCGAGTGTGCGCAGCGCGTGGATGCTCGTCGGCACGGCAGCGGCGCCTTCGTGCTCGGGCGCGCCCTGCGCCTCGAGCGCCGCCAGGATGTGGTAATCACCCATGCGCAGCACATCGCCGTTGGTGAGCCGGTATCCGGCCGAGCCGCGCTTGGCGAGTGGCTCCATGTCATCATTGACGTAAACCCCATTGGTGCTCACGTCCTGCAGGTAGAAGTGGCCCTCGCGGAACTGCACGCGTGCGTGGTGCGCGGACACATAGCGCTGCGGATCGGGCAGCACCCAGTCATTATCAGCCGAGCGGCCGATGGTGCCACCCTCCACCGAGAAGATCGCGCTGCTGCGCTCAGCGAGCGAACGCCGCTGTTCGCTGACCACCCGCAGCCTGAGCATGGTTCCCCGACTCAAATCAGCGATCCCTTGGGCGCCAGCCCGTGATGCGTTTCCCTGGGGCGCAGCAACGTCCCGGGCAGTGTCGCCCGGACATATAATGCCAGCGTCAAAACTAGCAGCGCCCCCCGCCTCAGCCATGGCAACCAGTCACATTTTCCGCATCGTGTTCGTGAATCAGGGCAAGGTTTATGAGGTGTACGCCCGGCGGGTGAGCCATGGGGAGCTGTTCGGCTTCATCGAGGTGGAGGAGCTGCTGTTCGGCGAGCGCTCCTCGGTGGTGCTCGACCCCTCGGAGGAGCGCATCAAAAGCGAATTCTCGGGGGTCAAGCGCACCTTCCTGCCGATGCACTCGATCCTGCGCATCGATGAGGTCAAGAAGCACGGGACCGCGAAGATCACCGTGTTGGAAAGCGGCGCCGCGGCCAATGTCGCGCAGTTTCCCATGCCCATGTACTCGACGCCGCCGGGCGAGAAGAAGTGAGGCGCGCTTAAGTCATGCTGCAGCTGCCGGGGCCCGCGGCGCTTTCGGCCTTCCGCATCGCCAAGCTTCTCGAGCGGTTGCAGGCGCGTGCCGCGGAAATCGCCGCGCTCACGGCGCGCTTCGTGCATTTCCTCGACCTGGCGCAGCCGCTCTCGGCGCGCGAGCAGTCGATCCTCGCGCAGCTGCTGACCTACGGTCCACGACTGCCGCTCGCCGAGGAGCACGGCGGTGAGCAGCTGCTGGTAGTACCGCGCGCGGGCACCATCTCGCCCTGGTCGAGCAAGGCCACCGACATCGTGCAGGTCTGTGGAGTGGCCGCGGTCCGCCGCATCGAGCGCGGCATTGCCTACCGGCTGCGCACTTCCGCCCCGCTCGGCAGTGAGCGGCTGCAGCAGGTCGCGGAGGTGCTGTTCGATCGCATGACCGAGGAAGTGTTGTTCGATGCGGCGCAGGCTGCGCGCCTGTTCGAGCATGCCCAGGCGCGCCCGGCGCAGCGCGTCTCGCTGCGGCGCGGGCGTGCGGCGCTCGAGGAGGCCGACCGCCGGCTCGGGCTCGCGCTCTCGAGCGAGGAGATGGACTACCTGCTCGAGAGCTTCGCACGGCTACGGCGCGACCCTAGCGATGTCGAGCTCATGATGTTTGCGCAGATCAACTCCGAGCATTGCCGCCACAAGATCTTCAACGCGCACTGGGTGATCGATGGCCAGGCGCGCGAGGAATCGCTGTTCGACATGATCCGCCACACGCACGCGCTGCACCCCACGGGCGTGCTGTCCGCGTACCGTGACAACGCCGCCGTCATCGCCGGCAGCAGCGGCGAGCGTTATTTCCCCGACCCCGAAAGCGGCATTTACCGCTCGAGCGCCGAGCCGATCGACATCCTCATGAAGGTCGAGACGCACAACCACCCGACGGCGATCTCGCCGTTCCCGGGCGCGGCCACCGGTTCCGG
>JAFAVO010000274.1 GCA_019242385.1 Gammaproteobacteria bacterium
CCGTGACGTGGGTCGAAGTGGTGGGGAGCGGCGCGAGGTGCGCCCCGATCAGGAAGGCCTCGCCTCCGCGCAGATACACGTACGCTTCCTTGAGCTGCGCCCGCCCGGCGCGCATCGCCTTGACTTCCCAACCCTGTAATGCGAGCCCCGCCTCGAAGCGCTCCTCGATGAAGTAGTCGAAGCGCGCCTTGCGGTTCTCGGCGATGAGGCGGGGAGTTTCTGCAGCTTTGGCCATGAGCGGGCCGTAATGGGACAATGCCAGCATGCGAGAGGTCAAGCGCTCGGCCCTCGTCAACAAACCGCCGGCCGAGCTGTTCGCGCTCATCAACGACATCGAGAGCTATCCGCAGTTTCTGCCCTGGTGCACGCACGCGCGCGTACTGTCACGGACGCCGGCCGAGATCGTCGCGACGCTCGGGGTGAGACAGGGTGGCCTGCACGGGGAATTCACCACCCGCAACACCTTCGAGGCCGATCGTCACATCCACATGGACCTCGTGAGCGGACCATTCAGCACGCTCGAGGGTGACTGGCAGCTGACCGCGATCGAGGCGGGCTGCCGAGTCGAGCTCAGCATGCGCTTCGCCTTCAGCCAGCGTATCGCGGCGCTGCTCTTCGAGGCGCGCTTCGCCTCGACGATCGGCTCGCTGGTCGATGCCTTCGTGGCGCGCGCACGGTCGGTGCCGTGAGTGCCGGGCCGAGCGGTCCGGCGAAGCGCTGCACGGTCGCGTTCGCATTGCCCGAGCGGCAGTATCTCTGGAGCGTCGAGCTGCCGGCCGGGGCGCCCATCGCGGAAGCGCTCGCAGCGGCACGCTCCCAGGCTCCGGCCGCGCTCGCCGCGCAGGTGCCGTGGGATTCCGCCGCGGTGGGGATCTTCGGTGAGCTGCGCAGCCGCAGCGACTCCTGTGCCGATGGCGACCGCATCGAGATCTATCGCCCGCTCGGCGGCGATCCGCGCGCGCGGCGCCGCGAACGCGTCGAGCGCGAGCGCCCCGGCGCGAAGAGCCGGCGTTAGCTAGATCTTCGGGAATTTCGAGATCGGCGCGCCTTCTTCGGGCGCCTGCGGTGCGCTTTCCGGCACGTTGATACGCTCGAACCGCGTCACCTTGTCGTCCTTGAAGTAGACCTCGAGCCGGCGCGGCTCCTGCGGGCGTCTACGCCCGTGGCGGAAGTAATAGAGGTAGTCCCACCGGTCCTTGTCGAAAACATCCGGCACCAGCGGAGTGCCGAGAAGGTAACGCACCTGAGTGCGCGTCATGCCGACCTGCAGTTGGTCGACGGTCTTGCCTTCGAGATAGTTGCCCTGCTGGACATCCATGCGATACACGCAGCCTGCGAGCATCCAGCTGGCGGTCAAGAGCGTGGCGAGGGCGGAGACAATCGAGCGCATGGGGTACCGATGGGGGATAATCCGGCGCGCATGATACCTGATCACGGAGCCATGCAGACCCCTTGAGGGCGCAGCCGTTCGCGGTCGCCTGAGCTCCGCCGGAGAGCGATGTGGAAGGCAAGGACCTGCGCAAAGCGGGTTTGAAGGTGACGCTGCCGCGACTGAAGATCCTCGAGATCCTCGAGGGCAGCACCACTCGGCACCTGTCGGCTGAAGATATCTATCGCACGCTCCTCGAATCGAACGAGGACATCGGTCTGGCGACCGTCTATCGGGTGCTGACGCAGTTCGAGGCCGCAGGCCTGGTTACGCGCCATCACTTCGAGGATGGCATGGCCGTGTTCGAGCTCAACCAGGGCACCCACCATGACCACATCGTGTGTCTCGACTGCGGACGCGTGGAGGAGTTCGTCGACGCGGGTATCGAGGAGCGCCAGACCGCCGTCGCGCAGAGGCTCGGCTTCACCATGCGCGACCATTCGCTGATCCTTTACGGGCACTGCCGGCGGGAGAACTGCCCGCACCGGCCGCGCAAGCCAGGCTGAAGGTGCCCGCCGCTCGGCGCGGCATGCGAAATTTCCGGGGGTGTGTTTAGCGCCGGCGCGCGGTTCCCGGGCGCGGCTGCCGCACCGTATCGCCGCCCTTGCCGGAAGACTCGGCGCCTTCCGCCGCCGCGCCAGTGCCCGCAGCGGCGGTCTTGCTGCCGGCGAGGGTCGCAGCCGAAAGCATGTCGCGTGCGTGCTCGCGTGCCTTGCTGGTGATCTCCACGCCCCCGAGCATGCGCGCCAGCTCTTCGATGCGCTCATCTCCCTCGAGGGCGGCGAGCGTCGTGCGTGTTGCGCGGCCATCGCTCTGCTTGATGACGCGCAGGTGGTGGTGGGCCTGGCAGGCCACCTGCGGCAGGTGCGTTACGCACAGCACCTGACCCCGTACCCCGAGCGCGCGCAGCTCGCGGCCGACGATCTCGGCCACGGCCCCGCCGATGCCGGCATCGACCTCATCGAACACCATGCAGCGGCTCTCCTGCGAGGCGCAGGCGACCTGTACGGCGAGCGATAGCCGCGCGAGCTCACCGCCGGAGGCGACCTTCGCGAGCGCGCGCGGCGGTGAGCCGGGGTTCGCGGTGACGCGGAACTCGATCTGGTCGATGCCGTGCTGCGCCGGATCCGCGTTGCCATCCTGGGAGACATCCGCCTCGAAGCGACCGCCGGCCATGCCGAGGGTCTGCATACGCGCGCTGATGTCGCGCGCGAGCACGCGCGCGGTCGCCATGCGCTTGCCCGAGAGCTGCTGTGCCTGGGCGCGGTAGGCCTGCAGCGCGTTGGCCAGCTCCCGGCGCAGATCGGCAAGATCGCTATCGGCGCGCTCGATGGCTTCGAGGTCGGCAGCGAGACGCCCCGAGTGCGCCGGCAGCTCAGCAGGTGTGACGTGGTGCTTGCGCGCGAGCTCCTCGATGGCTGCGAGCCGGCGCTGCACCTCCTCCTGACGTGCGCTGTCGGGCTCGAGGGACTCGCCATAGCGCTCGAGCTCGCGCGCCGCCTCGCTCACCTGTACCGTAGCCTCTTCCAGCAGCGGCAACACCGCCCCGAGCTTCGAATCGAGTGCCGCGAGCGAGCGCAGCGACTGCAGGGCGCGGCTCATCATGGCATGGGCGCTGACCTGCTCGTCGCCGTAGAGCGCATCGAGAGCCGCCTGTGCGCCGCCTGCCAGACGGCCACGGTTCGCGAGCCGGCCCGCCTCTTCCGCGAGCGCTTCGGCTTCGCCCGGCTTCAGCTGCAGTGCGCGCAGCTCCTGCACCTGGTAGCGCAGCAGCTCGAGCTTCGAGTCCCGATCGCGGGCCTGGCCCTCGACTGCGAGCGTGCGGTTGAGGAGCTCGAGCCACACGCGGTGTGCGATGCCCACCTGACCGACGCTGGCGGTGAGGGAGCCGTACCCATCGAGGAGCTCGCGCTGCGCCGCGCCGCGCGTGAGCGACTGGAATTCATGCTGTCCGTGGATGTCGATCAGCAGGCTGCCGGCCTCGCGCAGCAGCTGCACCGGGACCGATTGCCCATTGAGGTAGGCGCGCGAGCGCCCGTCACTGCCGATCACCCGGCGCACCACGAGCTCGGTGCCGCCGGCGAGAGACTGATCATCGAGCCACTGCCGGAGCTCGCGCGGCGCCTGGCTCAGTTCGAAGGTGGCGGCGATCTCGGCCCGCTCCGCGCCGTGCCGTACGACCTCGGCCCCGGCACGTCCGCCGGCGATCAGCTGCAGCGCCTCGACCAGGATCGACTTGCCGGCGCCGGTCTCGCCGGTGAGCACGGTGAGCCCGGGGCGCAGCTCGAGCTCCACTGCATCGATGATGGCGAAGTCGCGGATCTGCAGGTGTGTCAGCATGCTCTAGTGCTCGAAGCTGCCGCGGCCCCAGCGAAGCTTCGAGCGCAGCAGGCGGTAGTAGTCGTAGCCGGGCGGGTGCAGCAGGGTGACGCGCTCGGTGGCGGTGGTCACCTCGAGCCGATCGGCGGGCGTCAGGGCGCCGAGCAGCGCTCCATCGCAGGTCACGTTCGCCTGCGTATCGGCGCGCTCGAGCAGCGCCACCTCGATCACGGAGTTGGCGGCCACGACGATCGGCCGGTCGGAGAGGGTGTGCGCGCAGATGGGCACGAGGACGAGCGCCGCAAGGTGCGGCTCGATGATCGGGCCTGAGCAGGAAAGGGCATAGGCGGTCGAGCCGGTCGGGCTCGCGACGATGATGCCATCGCCATCGTGGGTGTTGACGTAGGTGCCATCGATCCGCGTCTCGAAGTCGAGCGTGCGCCCGGTGTCGTGCTTCTGCATGACGACATCATTCAGTGCGAAGGACTGGGTCGAGTCCCCGCGGGGCCGGTGCAGCCTCGCGGTGAGCAGTGGCCGCTCATCCGGCTCGAGCGTCCCGGCGAGTGCGGCGTCGACCCAGTGCAGCATGTCCTGCGGCATGACATCGGTGAGGAATCCCAGCCGCCCGCGGTTCACGCCGACGAGCGGCACGTTGTGGCGCGCCACCAGCCGCGCGCCGTAGAGCAGGGTGCCATCGCCTCCGACCGCGATCAGCAGGTCCGCGCGCTCAGCGAAGGTACACTCCGGAACCCGCATCACCGGAGCCTCGCGCGGAAGCTCGGCATCTTCGCTGACCAGCACCTGCACGCCGCGGCTGCGCAGGTGGGGCAGCAGGGTGGCAACGCTCTCTGCGACCCTCGGATCCGAGAATCGACCGACCAACGCACAGGTACGCACCGGAAAAGCCATCGGCCAGTGCCTCGACTGAGTCTGTCCTTGCCGCAGGGCGCGCATTTGTAGCACGCGCGGTGCGGCGGGAGCCAATGCGGCCCGTCACATATCGTTAGGTTGTGCTAGCTTTCCGACCTTATGGCGCATGAGGGCCGGGACGAGAACCTGGGGGAGCGCGCTCAGCAGCTGCTGCGCACGCTCATCGAGAGCTATATCCGCGACGGTCAGCCGGTCGGCTCGCGGGTGCTCTCGCGCGAGTCGGGTCTGCAGCTCTCCGCCGCGACCATCCGCAATGTCATGGCGGACCTCGAAGAGCTCGGTTTCGTCGCCTCGCCCCACACCTCAGCCGGCAGGGTGCCGACCGACAAAGGCTACCGCTTCTTCGTCGACACGCTGCTGCAGCTTCGTCCGCTCGATGAGGCGGCGACCGCCGAGATCCGCCGGCAGGTGGAGACGACGCGTGAGAGCCCGACCGAGCTGATCGCCACGGTATCCCAGCTGCTCTCTTCGGCCACGCAGCTCGCCGGCGTGGTGACGCTGCCGCGCACCCGCCAGGCCGCGGTGACGCAGATGGAATTCGTCGGCCTCTCGGAGAATCGGGTGCTGGTGGTGCTCGTCTTCAACGACCGCGAGGTCCAGAACCGCATCATCCAGCTCGAGCGCCATTACTCGGCCGATGAGCTCAAGCGCGCCTCGAATTACCTGAATGAGCAGTTTCGCGGCCGCTCGGTCCGCGAGGTGCGCCAGGAGCTGCTGCGCCAGCTCTCCGAGGCGCGCGCGCACATGAACCAGATCATGCTCGATGCCATCACGGTCGCCCAACAGGTCTTCGAGGCGGGCGGTGAGGAGAAGCTCGAGTACGTCATCAAGGGCGAGACCAACCTCATGGGGGTCGCAGAGCTCACCAACGTCGAGAAGCTGCGCCGGCTGTTCGAGGCCTTCAACGAGAAACGCGATTTCCTCCACCTCCTCGACCACAGCCTCAAGGCCGAGGGCGTGCAGATCTTCATCGGCCACGAGTCCGGTTACCGCATCCTCGATGATTGCAGCGTCGTCACCGCCCCCTACGGCGGCGGTGATGCGGTCGTCGGAGTGCTCGGGGTCATCGGACCCACCCGCATGGCCTACGAGCGCGTCATACCGATCGTCGACATGACCGCTAAACTGCTCGGGGCCGCCTTGAATTCGCGCCGCTGACCCCCACCCCGGGGGTGCCCGGACTCAGCGCGAGCGCCGAAGGGTGGCTATGCGCTCGTGTCGGGTTGACTTCAGGAGGCTATCGAATGAGTGCCAACGAACCCGGCCGGGGAGTGCCGGCGGCTACCGGCGCGGAGCCGACCACCCTGATGCCTGACAGCTCGCCTTCCACGGCCGAGCTCGAGCGGCTGCAGCAGGCGCTCGTCGAGGCCGATCAGCGCGCCAGGAACCATTACGAGCAGTACCTGCGCGCCGCCGCCGAGCTCGAGAATGTCCGCAAGCGCGCGCAGCGCGACATCGAAGCCGCCAACCGCTATGGACTCGAGAAGTTCGTCGCCGAGCTCCTGCCGGTGAAGGACAGCCTCGAGCTGGCGGTGCAGAGCGCCGGCCGCGCCGATGCGGGGAGCCTGCGCGAAGGCCAGGAAGCCACCCTGCAGCTCCTCTCGCGGGCGCTCGAGAAGCTCGGCGTTACCGCGATCGACCCGCAGGGCGAGCCTTTCGATCCGGCGCGGCACGAGGCCATGATGGCGCAGGAATCCGCTACCGCGGAGCCGAACTCGGTCCTCAAGGTGGTTCAGCCCGGCTATGAGCTCAATGGTCGGCTGCTGCGGCCTGCGCGGGTGATCGTCGCGCGGGCCCCGGCCTGATTGGAGCGATTGGAGCTCAGGGAGTGAGGCTTCGGGCTTGAAAGCGCCTCCGGCTACCCCTAAGAAGTGACCCGGACATCCCCACTTAGACCTACAGAAACTGCGGCGGAGTGACCCATGGCTAAGACAATCGGCATCGACCTCGGCACGACCAACTCGTGCGTAGCCATCATGGAGGGCGGCAAGCCCCGCGTCATCGAGAACAGCGAGGGCGATCGCACCACCCCATCCATCGTCGCCTTCACCAAGGACGGCGAGGTGCTGGTGGGACAGCCCGCCAAACGCCAGGCGGTCACCAATCCGCAGAACACCCTGTTCGCCATCAAGCGCCTCATTGGGCGCAAGTTCGCGGACGAGGTGGTGCAGCGGGACATCGGCATGGTCCCTTACAAGATCGTCAAGGCCGACAACGGCGACGCCTGGGTCGAGGTCCAGGGCAAGAAGATGGCACCGCCGGAGATCTCGGCGCGCGTGCTCATGAAGATGAAGAAGACCGCCGAGGACTATCTCGGTGAGACGGTCAAAGAGGCCGTCATCACCGTCCCGGCTTACTTCAACGATTCCCAGCGCCAGGCGACCAAGGACGCCGGGCGCATCGCCGGTCTCGAGGTCAAGCGCATCATCAACGAGCCGACCGCGGCGGCGCTCGCCTACGGGCTCGACAAGCAGGGCGGTGACCGCAAGATTGCCGTGTACGACCTCGGCGGCGGCACCTTCGATATCTCCATCATCGAGATCGCGGAGGTCGACGGCGAGCGGCAGTTCGAGGTTCTCTCGACCAACGGCGATACCTTCCTCGGCGGCGAGGACTTCGACCTGCGCATCATCAATTTCCTCGCCGAGCAGTTCCAGAAGGAGTCCGGCGTCGACGTGCGCAAGGACCCCCTTGCGATGCAGCGCCTCAAGGAGGCGGCCGAGAAAGGCAAGATCGAGCTCTCCTCGACGCAGCAGACCGACATCAACCTGCCTTACATCACGGCCGACGCTTCGGGACCGAAGCACCTCAACATCAAGCTGACTCGCGCCAAGCTCGAGTCGCTGGTGGAGGACCTGGTGCAGAAGACCGTCGCACCCTGCCGGACGGCGCTCAAGGACGCCGGCGTCAGCGTCGGCGACATCGCCGAAGTCATCCTGGTCGGCGGGCAGACGCGCATGCCGCTCGTGCAGAAGTACGTCAAGGATCTTTTCGGTAAGGAGCCTCGCAAGGACGTCAATCCCGACGAGGCCGTCGCGGTGGGTGCCGCGATTCAGGCGGGCGTGCTCGCCGGCGAGGTGAAGGACGTGCTGCTGCTCGATGTGACGC
>JAFAVO010000347.1 GCA_019242385.1 Gammaproteobacteria bacterium
CTGCAGTCCCGGCGCGCGGTGGCACCGCTCGTGGTGTCGCGCGTGAAGGTCATGTCGCGCCTCGACATCGCCGAGAAGCGCCTGCCACAGGATGGGCGCATCAGCCTGAAGATCGCCGGCCGCGCGGTCGATGTCCGCGTCTCGACCATCCCGTCGGGGCATGGCGAACGCGTCGTGCTGCGTATCCTCGACAAGCAGGCCGGCAGGCTCGACCTCAACTCCCTCGGTATGGACCCGCACACTCAGGCGGCCATGGATGAGCTGATCCACAAGCCGCACGGCATCATTCTGGTCACCGGCCCCACCGGCTCGGGTAAGACGACGACGCTCTACGCGGCCCTCGAGCGTCTGAACGACAACACGCAGAACATCATGACGGTGGAGGATCCGATCGAGTATTACATCGACGGTATCGGCCAGACCCAGGTCAACACCAAGGTGGAGATGACCTTCGCGCGCGGTCTGCGCGCGATCCTGCGCCAGGACCCCGATGTGGTGCTGATCGGCGAGATCCGCGATCTCGAGACGGCACAGATCGCCGTGCAGGCGAGCCTCACCGGGCACCTGGTGCTCTCGACCCTGCATACCAACACCGCAGCCGGCGCCATCACCCGCCTGCGCGATATGGGCATCGAGCCATTCCTGCTCTCCTCGAGCCTGATCGGAGTGCTCGCCCAGCGCCTCGTGCGGGTGCTCAATCCCGAGACCAAGCAACCCTTCCAGGCGGGGGACTACGAGCGGCGCCTGCTCAACCTGCGCGGCGATGAGCCCTCTCCCACCCTCTACCGCCCGGGACGCGATTCTGCGGGCGGCTACCGAGGGCGCTCGGGCATCTACGAGCTCATCATCGTCGATGACGCCATGCGCACCATGATCCACGACGGAGTCTCCGAGCAGGAGATCGAGCGCCACGCCCGTCTCAGTACGCCCTCGATCCGCGATGACGGGCGCGTGCGGGTGCTGCGCGGGGAGACCACCATCGAGGAAGTGCTGCGCGTCACCCGCGAGGACTGAGGAATTGACTGCTCACGCCTGCGAGTTGCGCCTGCAACGATGCGCCGCAGGCGACTTTCTTCCCCCAATTTAAAGACATGGGCGCATTCGAATACGTCGCGCTCGATGCCTCCGGCAAGGAGCGCAAGGGGATACTCGAAGGCGATACGCCGCGCCACATCCGCCAGTTGCTGCGCGAGCAGCAGCTGCTGCCGGTAAATGTCTCCGAGGTCGCACAGAAGGAGGCCACGCGGCAACGCTCCTTCAGCCTGATGCGGCGCGTCTCGGCGGCGGATCTGGCGCTGTTCACGCGCCAGCTCGCGACGCTGGTGCGCGCCGGACTGCCGCTCGAGGAATCGCTGCTCGCCGTCTCGCAGCAGACCGAGAAACCGCGCGTGCAGAGCATCATCCTTGGCGTACGTGCGCGGGTGATGGAAGGCCATACCCTCGCCGATGGCTTTGCCGAGTTCCCGCGCGTCTTCCCGGAGATCTACCGCGCCACGGTTGCCGCCGGCGAGCAGGCCGGGCACCTGGACAATGTGCTCGAGCGGCTCGCGGACTACACCGAGGGGCGCGATCAGCTGCGCCAGAAGGTGGTCGCGGCCATGCTCTATCCGATCGTGCTCACGGTGCTGTGCTTCGGCATCGTGTCGGCGCTCCTCGTTTACGTCGTGCCGCAAGTCGTCTCGGTGTTCGAATCGAGCAAGGCGAAGCTGCCGCTGATGACGCAGCTGCTGATCGCCACCAGCGGCTTCCTGCGCTCCTACGGCATCTACCTGCTCATCGCGCTGGTGCTCGCGGTGGTGCTGTTCCGCCGCTGGCTGCGCGATCCCGCGGCGCGGCGGCGCTTCCACCGCCTGCAGCTGCGCCTGCCGCTGGTCGGCAAGCTGGCACGCGGGTTCAACACCGCGCGCTTCACCCGCACGTTCAGCATTCTCTCGGCGAGCGCGGTGCCGGTGCTCGAGGCGCTGCGCATTGCCGGGGAAGTGGTCAACAACCTGCCGATGCGCGATGCGGTGACCGAGGCGGCCGCGCGCGTGCGCGAGGGCGCGCCGATCGGACGCTCGCTCGCCGCCAGCCGGCTGTTTCCGCCGATGACCATCCACCTGATCTCGAGCGGTGAATCGAGCGGACAGCTCGAGAGCATGCTCGAGCGGGCGGCGATCAGCCAGGAACGGGAACTCGACGGCCTGCTCGCGGCGCTGGTGGGACTGCTCGGTCCAGTGCTGATCGTGTGCATGGGCCTGTTCGTCATGGGCATCGTGTTCGCGATGCTGCTGCCCATCTTTGAGATCAACCAGTTGATCCACTGAGGGGCGGGGCTGCGGATCCGCAGTCAAAGGGGACCACTTCACAAACCCGATCCGCGACATTGCAGTCCGCGCGCGTCTGATTTAAGTTCGCGCCGTCCAATTCCTGCGGACTGCCGTCGCATGAGCGAGAAGCCGGAATCAGACGAATTCGAGGAGGAAGAGGCCGACGAGCCTGTCGCCGGGGACGGGGACGTCGATCTCGATCAGGTCATCAAGGACCTCGACCTTGCCAAGCGCCGCGGACAGAAGGCAGGCGATCCGGCCTGGCGGCGCCTCGAGCGGCTGCTCGAGGAAAAGCACACCGCGGAGCTCACCAGCGACTTCGAGGACTACGACATCGGCGAGGACGGCGAGGGTCCGCGAAAGCGGGGTAAGCCGCGCTCGGCCTGATAGGCTGATGGCGTGATGAGCTGATCGGCTGCTGCGGTGTCAGTGGAAGTCCCGGGATCGCGTCGTGAGCTCACCCAGCATCCACGAGCGGTCGATGAGCCGGTGGGCGATGAGGTGCGTGACCCCCTCCTGATGCTGCAGCTCGCCGTGCACCTCGAGCAGGCGCGACTCGAGGAGCGGGCGGCGTTGCTCGCGGCCGACGCGCTCCCAGACGATGACGTTCACCTGGCCGCTCTCATCCTCGAGGGTGAGGAAGGTGACACCGCTCGCGGTCCCAGGTCGCTGGCGCATGAGTACGATGCCCGCGGTACGCACGCGTGCGCCGTGACCTGCCGAGATGAGCTCCGCCGCCGGGGTGAGCGCAGCGGCGCTCAGGCGTTTGCGCAGCAGTGCGAGCGGATGCCTGCCGAGGGTGAGCCCCAGTGAGGCGTAATCGGCGGCTATCGACTGACCCTCGGTGGGTGCGGTGAGCAGCGGGCGGCCTTCGAGCTCGCTCGCCGGCCGCGCATCTACCGGTGCGAGAGGCAGCGGGACTTCGGTGCCTGCCACTTCCCAGAAGGCCAGATGGCGATTGCCGCTCAGCGCAGCGAGCGCCCCTGCGGCCGCGAGTGCCTCGAGATCGCCGCGATCGAGCGCCGAGCGCATCGCGAGATCCTCGACGCTCGCGAATGGCCGCGCGTTGCGCGCGCCGATGAGGCGATCCGCTCCGGCCCGTGACAGTGATTTCACCAGGCGCAGGCCCAGCCGCAACGCCGGTTCGCCGTCTTCGCGTCGCTCGAGCGTCGCATCCCAGGCGCTGACGCAGGCATCCACCGCTCGCACCTCGACGCCGTGTGCACGCGCATCGCGGACCAGCTGCGCGGGAGCATAGAAGCCCATCGGCTGGCTGTTGAGCAGCGCGCAGGCGAAGGCGGCGGGCTCGTGACACTTGAGCCAGGCGGAGTCATAGACCAGCAGCGCGAAGCTGAGGGAGTGAGACTCCGGAAAACCAAATTCACCGAAACCTAACATCTGTTGATAGATGCGCTCTGCGAACTCCGGCGCATAGCCTTTGGCCTGCATGCCACTCAGCAGCCGCTCGCGAAAAGGATCGAGCCCGCCGGTCCTCTTCCAGGCGCCCATCGCGCGCCGCAAGGCATCCGCCTCCCCGGGCGAGAAGCCGGCGGCGAGGATCGCGATCTGCATGACCTGCTCCTGGAAAATGGGCACACCGAGGGTGCGATGCAGGACTGCATGCACCTCCTTCCCTGGATACTCCACCGGCTCCGCGCCGCTGCGGCGGCGCAGATAGGGATGCACCATGTCCCCCTGGATGGGACCGGGGCGCACGATCGCGACCTCGATCACCAGATCGTAGTAACAGCGCGGCTTCAGGCGCGGCAGCATGGCCATCTGCGCGCGCGACTCGATCTGGAACACGCCGATGGTGTCCGCGCGGCAGACCATGTCATAAACCTTCGGGTCCTCGGCCGGCAGGTCACCGAGGCTGTAGCTGGTACCGCGATACCCATTCACCAGCGCGAAGGCACGCTTCAGTGCCGTCAACATCCCGAGCGCCAGCAGATCCACTTTCAGGAGGCCGAGATCGTTCAGGTCGTCCTTGTCCCACTGCACCACGGTACGTTCGGGCATGGCTGCGTTCTCGATCGGCACCAGCTCCTCCAGAGCCCCCTGTGCGATGACGAAGCCACCGACGTGCTGCGACAGGTGCCTGGGAAAGCCGGGGAAAGCGGTGAGCTCACAGGCGAGCGGCAGCAGTCGTCGCAGCCAGGGGCTGTCGGCATCGAAGCCGGCTTCGCGTACCCGCTCGCCGATGCTCGCGCTGCCATCCCACCACTGCATGACCTTGGCGAGACGGCCACTCTGCTCGGGGCTGAGGCCGAAGACCTTGCCGAGATCGCGCAGCGCACTGCGCGGACGGTACATGATGACCGTCGCGGCGAGCGCTGCCCGCTCGCGCCCATACTTGTTGTAGACGTACTGCAGCACCTCCTCGCGCCGCTCGTGCTCGAAGTCGATGTCGATGTCGGGCGGCTCGTTGCGCTCGCGCGAGATGAAACGCTCGAACAGCAGCGCGGCCCCCCGCTGCGGGTCCACTGAAGTCACGCCGAGGCAATAGCAGACGCGCGAGTTGGCCGCCGAGCCGCGCCCCTGGCAGAGGATTCCCTGACGGCGTGCGTAAGCGACGATGTCCTGGACGGTGAGGAAATACGGCTCATAGCGCAGCTCTTCGATCAACGCCAGCTCGTGCTCGATCGCGCTGCGCTCGGCAGGTGGCACACCACCGGGCCAGCGCCAGTGGGCACCCTCGAGCGTGAGACGCCGCAGGTAGCTGGTCGGGGTCTCTCCGGGCGGCACCAGCTCGCGCGGATACTGGTAACGCAGCTCATCGAGTGAGAAGTGACAGCTGTGCGCGATCTCGATCGTGGCCGCGAGCAGCTCGGGCGGGTACAGCCGCTCGAGGCGCGCGCGCTCGCGCAGATAACGCTCGCCGTTGGCGTACAGCCGGGTGCCGAGCTGCGCGATCGGCTCGTTCAGGCGGATAGCGGTGAGCGCATCCTGCAGACGGCGGCGGTTGCGCACGTGCATGTGCACATCGCCGCTGGCAACGAGTCCGCTACCGCACTCGGCGCCGATGCGGCTGAGCGTAGCGAGGCGGCTGCCATGATCGCCCGCGCGCAGCAGCTCCACCGCGATGCGCACCCGGCCGGGGAAGTGCGCCGCGAGCCAGCGCAGCTCCTGCGGCTGCGGCGCGGCTGCAGGAATCCACAGTACGAAGCACTGCTCGAGGCCGAGCGCCTCGAGATCCGCGCGCGTGAGCGTGTACTGTCCTTTGACGGCTGCCCTGCGGCCGCGGGTGATCAGACGGCACAGCTGCCCATAACCGTGTCGGTCGATGGCGAGCGCGACGAGCTTCAGGCCGCAGCTGAGATGGAACTCCGCGCCGACGATGAGTTTCAGCTGGCGGCGTTTGGCCGCCATGTGCGCGCGTACCACGCCCGCCACCGAGCACTCATCGGTGAGGGCGAGCGCGCTGTAGCCGAGTGCGTCGGCCTGCTCGATGAGCTCGTGCGGATGCGAGGCACCTCGCAAGAAGGTGAAGTTGGAGAGGCAATGGAGCTCGGCATACTCCATGCCTGCTCACCCGAAAATCCCATGCAGGAACCAGCGGTGCGGCTCCTCACGCTCGCGGAACACCCACAGCCGTACGCCATGACGGTCGATGGCCACGTAGTAATCACGCGCGATCTCCCCGCCATCCCACCAGCCCGTCTCGATACGTTCGGGCTCGCTCAGCAGGCGTAATGCTCCGCGGCGCCGTGGCAGCCCACCCTGCGCAGCGAGCGGCTGCGGCGCCGGTAGCAGCCATAAGGGCCGGGCAGGTGGTCCTGCATGCTCTGCGGCAGCCGCCCTTCGGGTCGTCGCGCGTCGAGCTGCGAGTGCCGGCGGTGACGTCACTGCCCAGGCGCATTCCGGGCGATGTTCCGCGCGCCGCGCAAGACCATGGACCGCTCCCTCGCCCAAACGAGCGCACAGTCGATCGATGAGGCCTTCACTTTCCTCAGCGGCCTCACCACCCTGCTCGCCGAGTTGCCACAACCCGCGGCAGGGAGAGCGTTGCGGCAGCAGCTGATCCGCTCGCAGCTCGAGCGCGCGAACCGGTTCACGCAACTGCAGCAGACTCAGGCGCTCGCGAAAAAGTGCACTGAGCTGCGGCGCATCGGCACGGGATGCCGCCAGGCTCAGCCGGCAGGAGGTGGGCGCGCCATTCCGGTGCAGCAGCCGGCACTCGAGCTGCGCCACCCCGCACTGATGCGTAGTAAGAAAAGCACCGAGCGCAGCGAGCAGCGGCTCGAGTGCCGCGTGCAGCCGGCCGTGATCGCTCAGCTCACAATCGAGCTCATGGCGGCGGCGAAAGCGCAGCGCGCTTCGATGCGTCGCGCGTACCTCACGGCTGCGTCCGGTGAGCGCATCGAGTGTGGCCAGCTGCGCCACACCGAAGCGGCGCGCAAAACCCGCGCGCGGCAAACGCAGCACCGCGCCGATGGTGCGCACCCCGGCACGGGCCAGACGTGCACAGGTTTCCTCGGGCCAGCGCAGAGCGGCGATGGGCAGAGGCGCGAGCAACCCCACCAGCTGCGCAGGATCCTCGATCACCAGCGCCCGGCCGGCGCGCGCCGCAGTCAGCGCGGCGAGCGGGGTCGGTGCAAAAGCGAGCACCGGTGGCGGCTGCAGGTGGCCGCACTCCCCAGTGAGCTCGCGCCGCAGACCTGCCACTCCCCCAAACAGGTGCAGGCTGCCCGCAACCTCGAGCAGCAGGCCGTCAGGGGGTGCGAGACTCACGCGTGGACTGAAGCGTTGCGCCCGGCTCGCCAGCTCCTCGAGTCTCTGCACCGGCGTCAGTCCATTCAAGTGCAGCCCGGCCCAGAGCTCCTGCGCGGATGAGGTGTGCGGTGCAGGCCGCACACTGCGCAGTGGCGTGCTCGGCGCGGTCCCATCCGCGCGGGCGGCCGGAGCGGATGGCACATTTGCCGTGCTGACGGCTGACGGGTGGAGATGCACCGCCATGGCTCAACTTCCCGGCCAGGGCAGATCGAGCACAGCGCGATGAGCGCTACGTCCCTTGAGGAGAGTGATACGCGCGCCGGAGGCGCACGGCTCGACGCTCAGCCGTAACACGGCGGTGGAGGTCTCGCGCGCTGCGCGGCGTGGACGAAACAACACCCCGAGCGTGCGGCCGCGCTCAGCCGCCAGCTGCAGCCGACGCACCTGGCGGTGCTGCACCTGCCGTACCCAGCCGAGGACGGCATCGCAGGCGCCCGACCCGAGAGTCTGCTCGAGAGCCCACAATGGCTGGCTGCCGCCAACCACCGCGACCCGATCGAGCTCCATTCCGCAGGAAACGAGCGCTGGCGCGAACGGCACCAGTGGCGGCGCCACCCATACGCACCAGCGCGCCGCAGCGGTGCGTGTCAGCGCGGCCAGTGCCGGCATGAGCAGCGTCAGCTCGCCGCTGCCGAAACGGGTAACGAGGATCTCGATCAGGCCGGTGCGCGGCCAGCCTTTGTCGGGGAGGTACTCATCGAGTGCGGTAAATCCGGTGGGCAAGCCCGCTCGCTGCGCGGCGCTGCGCCCGCGCCAGATGGCTGGATGCTCGAGCAGCCGGGTGATGTTCGGATCGCCGACGCCCATGTCAGCAGGGGAGCGGACTTTGGCTGAGGTTCCGGCAGAAGAGGCACTGAGCTACATCAGTCCGCTTGCACGGCCGCGCCGCACCACTCCCACCACGACCCCTTCGATGAGCAGCGGCTCTTCCTTCAGATCCACTTTGATCGGCTCGAACTCGCTGTTCTCGGGGAGCAGCCAGACCACCGAGCCTTCCTGGCGATAGCGTTTCACCGTCACCTCATTCTCGAGCCGTGCGACGACGATCTGTCGGCTGCGCACCTCGGAGGTCCGATGCACGGCAACCAGATCGCCATCGAGGATCCCGGCGTCCTTCATGCTCATGCCGATGACCTTCAGCAGGTAATGCGGGCGCGGCTGGAACACGCCTGGATCGATCTGCAGCCGGGTCTCGAAATTCTCCTCGGAGAATATGGGCTTTCCGGCGGCCACCCGTCCGATGAGCGGCAGGCCTATCTGCTCGCGTATGGTGTCCTTCAGCTGTATCCCTCTGGAGGTGCCGGGAATGAGCGCGATGACGCCCTTGCGGGCGAGTGCGCGCAGGTGCTCCTCGGCCGCGTTCGCAGAACGGAAACCGAGCTCGTTGGCTATCTCCGCCCGCGTCGGGGGCATTCCGGTCTCCCCGATGAATCGCTGAATCAGGCGCAGGATCTGAGTCTGTCGAGGGGTGAGGTCGGACATTTTGAGCCTGCCTGTCTAAATATACAGCTACTGTGATTATATCCAGATCGTGCTTCACGGCAAGCCGGGCGTGCCCCTGGTAGAGCTGCCCTCACCGCACTACGCCAACGGCTGAATCAGCGCAGGACGATTTGTATAAGGCTGACTGTGCGCTCCTGGGTATTAAGGAGCAGCTGCAACTCGAGCGTCGCCACGCCGCGGCGCAGCGATTAAAAATTCTTAAGGAATTGTGCCGTATCGCCAACATGTGCCTTTTGTACCAAGCGAGCCTGCGCTCGCGGTGCAGCTATAGGCGGGAAATTTCCAGGCGGATCCTCTTCCAACTCGCGCCCGCGCCCGTCTGACATGGACCTATGCGTCGAGGGCACACGCTGTCGCACGTAAAAGACAGGATCGGTGTTTGGAGTTGCATTCCCGAGTCAAATTTGGTGCAGTTGCCTTTCGGCTTATACGGACTTGCTTCACGGGAGTCGCATCCGTTATTAAGGGATCCTGAATCAACAACCCAAAGGGGACGTCTATGAAGTGCGCGAGCGTTGTGAAGGTCGCGGCTGCCGTTGCGGCGGTGGCTGGTATTGTCGGTTGTACGGATCTGAAACCTCTGCAGGCTCAGGTCGATGACCTGAAGGCCCAGTTAGCGAAGACCACCAGTGACGTGTCCTCCGCCAAGAGCGCAGCCGATTCGGCCAATAGTGCCGCGCAGTCGGCCGGCCAGGCGGCGAGCGGTGCACAGAGCACTGCCAATCAGGCGCTGGCGGCAGCGCATGCCAGCCAGTCCTGCTGCGACGCGACGAATGAGAAGATCGACCGCATGTTCAAGCGGTCGGTGTCGAAGTAAAAACAGGTCTCGGCCCACATCGAAACGCCGCGCAGACGCGCGGCGTTTTTTCTGGACGCTTCAGAAGCGGATCAGCGCCGATCCCCAGGTGAAGCCGCCCCCGAAGGCTTCCAACAGCAGCAGCTCTCCGCGGCGGATCCGCCCATCGCGCACGGCCACATCGAGCGCCAGCGGCACCGATGCCGCCGAAGTATTGCCATGATCCTGCACGGTGACGATGACCCGTTCCATGGGCATCTCCAGCTTGCGTGCGGTCGCCTGGATGATGCGGATGTTGGCCTGGTGCGGCACCAGCCAATCGAGTGCACCGCGCTCGAGCCCGTTGGCGGCAAGGGTCTCGTCCACGACCTGCCCCAGCTTCGTCACAGCAATCTTGAAGACCTCGCTCCCGACCATGCTGATGGCCAGCTTCGAGCCGAACCCCGTGGAAACGCCGCTGCCGCAATAGAGCAGGTCCTTGTACTCCCCGTCCGAGTGCAGATGCGTGGAGAGGATGCCCGGGGCGGCTGAGGGCTCGAGCAGCACCGCACCGGCTCCATCCGCGAACAGCACCGCGGTGCCACGGTCGTTCCAGTCGGTGATGCGCGAGAGTGTCTCGGCACCGATCACCAGAGCGCGTCGTGCCTCGCCGCAGCGCACGTACTTATCGGCGATCGACAGCGCGTACATGAAGCCCGCGCAGGCCGTCTCGAGGCTGAAGGCCGGAGCGCCGCGGCACCCGAGGCGTTTCTGCAGCAGCGTGCCGCAGTTGGGAAAGACCAGATCAGGAGTCGTCGTGCCGAAGGCGATGAAGTCGACCTCTGCGGGTGCTACCCCGGCAGCCGCCAGCGCCTGCCGCGCGGCATGCTCGGCCAGATCGACCGTGGTCTCGCCGTCGGCGGCGATGTGGCGCCGCTCGATGCCCGTGCGGGTGCGGATCCACTCATCGGTGGTATCGACCATCTTCTCGAGGTCGTGGTTGGTGATGATTTTCTTCGGCAGATACGAGCCGGTGCCGGCCACGCGCGAATAGATCAATTCACCGCCCCTTCCGTCTGCAGCGCCTGCGCAATGTGAGAGATGAGTCCGCGCCGCACCGCCAGCGCCGCGGTGCCGATCGCGCGCGCAAACGCCACACCGTCGGCGCGACCGTGGCTTTTTACCACGATCCCGGAGAGCCCGACCATGCAGGCGCCGTTGTAGCGGCGCGGATCGAGGCTGGCTGCTGCGCGGCGCAGCACCGGCCGGGCGACGAGACCGGCCAGGCGATCGAGCACGGTCATCTGGAATTCGCGGCGCAAACGGTCGGCGATCAATCCCGCGACGCCCTCCATGGTCTTGAGCGCCACATTACCCGTGAAGCCATCGGTGACTACCACATCGACATCGCCCGAGAAGATGTCGTCGCCCTCGACGAAGCCGACATAGTTGAGGCCGCTGGCGCCGAGCAGTGCGTGCGCGCCCTGCACCACCTCGTGCCCCTTCATGTCCTCCTCGCCAATATTGAGCAAACCGATCCGCGGGCTCGGCACGCCGTAGACATCGCGCGCCACGATGGCGCCCATGGCCGCGAACTGCCGCAACTGCTCGGGCGTCGCCTTGGTGTTGGCGCCGAGATCGAGCATGTGCGTATGCCCGTGCGCCGAGGGAATCGCCGAGATGATGGCGGCGCGCTCGACGCCTGGCAGCGTCTTGAGGACGAAATGCGCGATCGCCGTGAGTGCTCCGGTGTTGCCGGCGCTGACGCAGGCCGCGGCGCGTCCGGCGTGGACCTGCTCGATTGCCACCCGCATCGAGGAGTCCTTCTTGCGGCGGATCGCCTCGCGGGGCTTCTCATCCATAGCCACCACCTGGGTGGCAGGCACGACCCCCGCGCGCTCACGCACCGCGGCGGGCAGCGGCGCCAGGGCCGCGCCAATCAGCTCCGGCTCGCCGATCAGCAGCGCGTGCAGCTGTGGGTCGTCGGCCAGCGCGCGCAGCGCGCCGGCAAGGTATTCGCGCGGCTCGGAGTCGCCGCTCATCACATCGATGGCGATCGGCAGCACGAGCGCGCCGGCGTGCGTAGCGGCGGCCCGCGCTCAGTCCTGGTCTTCGGTCTCGGCAGGTTTCTCGAGTACGCGCCGGCCGCGATAGAACCCATCGGGTGTGATGCGATGACGCAGGTGGGTCTCACCCGATTGCGGATCGCTCGAGAGTGCGGGCTTCGTCAGCCCATCGTGCGAGCGGTGCATGCCGCGCCGCGATGGAGTCTTGCGGCTTTTCTGAACAGCCATAAATCAGCTCCTGGATCGAATTCTGAACACTAACGTTTCAACAAGTCCCCGAGGTTCGCAAACGGCCGGTGCGTCTCACCCTGCGGGACACCTTTCTCGGGCGCCGTCTCACCCGTGCAGCGCTCCAGATCGGCATGCAGCGCCACGATCGGCAGCACGAGCAACAACTCCTCCGTCAGCAGCTCCCCGAGACTGATCCGGCCGGCGGGCGCCAGCACCGGCTCACGTTCGGGCGGAACCCGGGCGGCCTCCGCCTCCGAGGCGACGAGCGCGATGCGGCTGTCCGCCTCGACCGGCCACTCCATGGGCTGCAAACACCGCTGACACTGCAGGCTGAGGACGCCCGCGAATCGCAGATCCGCGACCGCGAAGTCATCCTCACGGGCGAAATGCACTCGGCCCTGCACGCTGCCGGCAACCCCGGCACGCAACGCGCGCAGTCCGGAAAGCTCGGCGAGCGGCACGGTGAAATCGAGGTCCGCTCCGCGATCGGCCAGCCGGTCGACCTCGAGAGGTTCGCGGGGGCCCGCCATGGGGCGCGTATAATAGGTACCGACCTCTCCCAAGTCAAAGCCGATTCCAGGCTAAACCATTGTTTCTTGAAGGCGATTCAGACTCGCCCCAGGGCTTCGTGACCGCGCTCATCCTGGCCTCCACATCCCCGTATCGGAAGCAGTTGCTGAGCCGGCTCGCACTGCCGTTCGAGACACACGCGCCGGAGGTGGACGAGGCCCACCTCGAAGGCGAGTCCCCCACCAACCGGGCTCACCGGCTCGCGCTGGAGAAGGCGCGTGCGGTCGCGGGCATGCACCCGGACGCGGTGGTCATCGGAGCCGACCAGGTCGCCGCCTGCGGCGATCAAATCCTCGATAAGCCAGGCAATGCGCAGCGCGCCCGCGAGCAGCTCGAGGCGTTGAGCGCGCGGACTGCCTTCTTCTACACCGCCTGCGCGGTGCTGGGGGGGAACCGCGCCGTGCGGCTCGCTCACCTCGACACCACCAGGGTGGTGTTTCGCGCGCTCAGCCAGGTTGAGATCGAGCGCTATGTGGCGCGCGAGCGCCCGTTCGACTGCGCCGGAGGGTTCCGGGCCGAAGCACTCGGCATCTCCCTCTTCGAGAGCATCGAGAGCCGGGATCCGACCGCGCTCATTGGGCTGCCGTTGGTTTGGCTCGCCGCGGCGTTGCGCGCGGCCGGCTTCCTCCTTCCCTGACACCGTCCTCCTGCGCCTTGGCCCGGCGCGCCGCGCCGAGTGTATCGATGAGCGCGGACAGCTCGGGAGGAAGCGGAGTGTTGATGCTGAATTCTCCACCCCGCGGCCAGGAGAAACTGAGACTGTGGGCGTGCAGAAACATGCGCTTCAGCCCGAGCCGCCGCAGGCTCTCGTTGAAGTCCGCATCGCCGTACTTCTCATCGCCGGCCACCGGATGACCGGCGTGCGCCGCATGCACCCGGATCTGGTGTGTCCGCCCGGTGCGCAGCCTGACTTCCATGAGCGTGGCGAGCTTGCCGAAGAACTGCACCGGCCTGAATTCGCTTACCGAAGGCTTCCCCGAGGAGCCGGTGCGCACCGTGCGCTCGCCGCCGACGCGGGTGTCGGTGCGCAGCGGTACGTCGATGCGCTTGGCACCGAGCTCCCATCTGCCGCGCACCAGCGCCAGGTAGCGTTTCTCGACCGCATTGCCGCGCATGAGCGCGTGCAGCTCGCGCAGCGCGGATCTGCGCCGAGCGATCAGCAGGCACCCGCTGGTCTCCCGATCCAGACGGTGGGCCAGCTCGAGCGGCTCACCCGGGCGCGCCGCCCGGAGTGCCTCGATGACGCCGAAGCTGACGCCGCTGCCGCCGTGGGCGGCCGTGCCGGCAGGCTTATCGAGCACGAGCAGATTTTCATCCTCGTACACGATGGCGTGCTCGATGCGCATCGCCAGCTCCTGCGGCGGTTGCGTCGGGTCTCGTGGGGCAGCCAGCCGCACCGGGGGGATGCGCACCCGATCGTGCGGCTGCAGACGCCGTTCGGGTCCCGCCCGGTGCCCGTTCACCCGCACTTCGCCTTTCCGAATGACACGGTACACCCGGCTTCGGGGCAGGCCACCGAGCTGACGCTGGAGGTAATTGTCGAGGCGCTGTCCGGCCTCCTCTTGGGTCACCTCCAGGTGCCGCACGCCGGTGCGGCTTTCGCCCGGGTCTGGAGGCTGTGCAGGGGACGCTGGAGGGATTTTGGTGTAAGGCATTGTTTCTAAAATGGTCTGTCGAGTATACTCTCGCGGTCGTCCGCCAAGCGGACACGCCAATCGGTGGCGGCAGTGGCCGCCGCCCTTTTAGTTGGTCTCCTGAATCGAGGCCATCGTTTGGGCCGCCAAGATCGCGCCGGCTGCATCAAATCCCGAAAGTTTCGGCTTTCGCAGCGGGCGCCGTCGGTTGAGTTCACCGAAGGTTACCTTTAGGACCGCCCTATGCACTGCGGTCATCAACGTGAATAACGAGACTCTCTCTCATTCGCCGGGTTTAGGAAATCTTCGCTGCCGCAGGCATCAGTTTCTGCGGCCTCCCGAGGTGTGCTTGCCGGCCCTTCACTGCACAGTAGGGGCACATGAAGAGAATGCTAGTCAATGCAACTCAGGAAGAGGAGTTGCGCGTCGCTCTGGTTGATGGACA
>JAFAVO010000100.1 GCA_019242385.1 Gammaproteobacteria bacterium
TACGTCTCGGTGCGCTCGCAACGCGAGATGTACGAGTATCAGATCGCCCTCGAGCGGGAGGAGCTCGCCGAGTACCCCGAGGAGGAAGCCGAAGAGCTCGCGCTCATCTACCAGGCGCGCGGCGTCGAGCTCGACCAGGCGCGCGAGGTGAGCCGGGCGCTGCTCGCGAGCCCACAGGCGGCGCTCGATGTTCTGGCGCGGGAGGAGCTTGGACTCAATCCCGATGACCTGGGCTCCCCCTGGCAGGCGGCCGTGTCCTCCTTCGTGGCCTTCGCACTCGGCGCCGCCGTGCCGCTCGTGCCCTTCCTCGGGCGCCTCAAAGGGCCGCACGCGGTGAGCGCCGCGGTGGTGATCACGCTCCTCGCGCTCTTTGCGGTCGGCCTCGGGCTGTCGCTGTTCACCGGACGCGACGCGCTGCGCAGCGCCCTGCGCATGGTGCTGATCGGCGGCGGAGCGGGCGCGGTGAGCTACCTGGTGGGGCATGCCGTCGGGGTGGCCATCGGCTGAGGCCGGCCCGAGCATGGGCGGGGCTTGAAAAGCGGTTCCCGGGCCCCATGCTGGCAGCCATACCGCCGTAACGGTACAGTGCCGCCGGCGACAGGATCCACGCATCTTTCTGGCAACTCAGGCCAATTCCCATGAAACGCATCGTGCTGTTCATCGCCACCAACCTGGCCGTACTCCTCGTCCTCACGGTCGTCGCGCGCGTGCTGGGGCTCGACACGTGGCTCGCCGAGCGTGGCGAGAGCTTCGAGGGCATTCTGGTGTGGGCCGCGCTCTTCGGCTTCGGCGGCGCGTTCATTTCGCTCGCCATGTCGAAAATGCAGGCCAAGATGTTCATGGGCGTGCAGGTGATCGGCGACTCGCCCGACCCGACCGCGCAGTGGCTGGTGTCGGTGGTCGAGCGTTATGCGCGCACGCTCGGACTCGGCATGCCGGAAGTGGGCATCTTCAATTCGCCGGCGCCCAATGCCTTCGCCACCGGTGCCAGCCGTAATTCGGCGCTGGTGGCGGTGAGCACCGGATTGCTGCAGAGCATGAACCAGCAGGAGATCGAGGCGGTCATCGGGCACGAGATGACCCACGTCGCCAACGGTGACATGGTCACCCTTACCCTGATCCAGGGCGTGGTCAACACCTTCGTGCTGTTCCTCGCACGGGTCGTGGGCAACATCATCGACCGCGCGGTGTTCCGCTCCGAGGACGGCCGCGGCATCGCCTCGTTTCTCACCTTTTACGTGCTGCAGATCGTCTTCGGACTGCTCGCGACTCCGATCGTCATGTGGTTCTCCCGGCGGCGCGAATTCCGGGCCGATCGCGGCGGCGCTCAACTCGCCGGCACGAACAACATGATCGGGGCGCTCGAGGACCTCAAGCGCGGCCACGAGCCCCTGCCGGCGCAGCAGTTTCAGGCCTTCGGCATCGCCGATGGCGGCGTGCGCGGCGGCCTGGCGCGGCTTTTCATGAGTCACCCGCCGCTCGATGAGCGCATCGCGGCCCTGCGCGCGCTCGGCACACATTGACACTCGAGAGGGGCGCCCGGCGCGAGCGGCTACGCGCGTTGCTCGGCGCAGAGGCGGTGCTGAGCGAGCCGCAGGAGTGCGCTCCTTTCCTGCTCGATCACCTGGGTCGCTGCCGCGGAAGCGCGCTGGCCGTGGTGCAGCCGCGCTCGGTGGCCCAGGTCGCCCAGGTGCTCGAATTCTGCGACGCCGAGCGGATCGGTGTCGTGCCGCACGGCGGCAACACCAGTTACTGCGGCGGTGCCATTCCGGATGAGTCGGGACACGAGATCGTGCTCTCGCTACGACGGCTCAACAGCATCCGCAACGTGGATCCGGAGAACTACTCGCTGGTCGCCGAAGCAGGCTGCGTGCTTGCGCAGGTGCAGGCAGCCGCCGAAACGGCCGGCCGCTTCTTCCCGCTGAGTATCGGCTCGCAGGGCAGCTGCCAGATCGGGGGCAATCTCTCCACCAATGCCGGTGGCGTCAACGTGCTGCGCTACGGCATGACGCGCGACCTGGTGCTGGGCCTGGAGGTCGTGCTGCCGGGCGGACGCGTGCTCGATGGACTGAGCACGCTGCGCAAGGACAACACCGGATATGACATCAAGTCGCTCTTCCTCGGCGCCGAGGGCACACTCGGGGTGATCACCGCCGCGAGCTTCAGGCTCTTCCCCGAGGTGCGCACGCGCGCCACGGCGCTTGCCGCCATAGCGGATGTGCGCAGTGCCGTGACCCTGCTCGGTGAGTTACGCGCGGCAAGCGGGGACCGGGTCAGCTCCTTCGAGCTGATTCCGCGCATCGGCATCGAGCTCACCGCGCGTCACATACCGGGGGTGAGCGATCCGCTGCCCGGCGACTACGCCTGGTACGTGCTGTGCGAGCTGTCTTCCTCGCGCGTGGCCGAGCCGCTCGATGCGCTGCTCGAGGAGGCGCTCGCTGCCGCACTCAGCCGCGGGCTGGTGCTCGATGCCGCGCTGGTGCGCAGCGAGCGCGAGCGCGCGGCGCTGTGGAAGCTGCGCGAGACCATCCCGGAGGCGCAGCGGCACGAAGGCGCGAGCCTCAAGCACGATATCTCCCTGCCCGTAGCCGCGCTCCCCGACTTCGTAGCGCGCGCCGCTGCCTGGGTTGCCGAGCAGGTGCCCGAGGGGCGGCTGGTGGCCTATGGCCACGTCGGCGATGGCAACCTCCACTTCAACATCAGTCAGCTGCCGAGTGCCGATCGTGAGCACTTTCTCGCGCGCGCCGCGCAGGTGCGGCGCGCCATCCACGACATGGTGCGTGAGTTCGGCGGCAGCTTCAGCGCCGAGCACGGAGTCGGGCGCACCAAGGTGGCGGAGCTCGAGCGCTACGCTTCGCCGGTGGAGCTCGACCTCATGCGCGCGGTCAAACGTGCGTTCGACCCGCACGGCATCATGAATCCGGGGAAAGTACTGCGCGCATCATGAGGCAATTACCGATCGCTCCCCGCTCGAGCCTGCTCGGCCTGCTGCTGATTCTCGCCGCCTGTGGCGCACATCAGGGGAGCCAGGGCGTGACTGCCGCGCCGGCGCCGAGCCACGATGCCGGCGCGGGCACCGCTGCTGACGCGCAGCTCGGCGAAGGCCCACGCATCACGCTCTCACCAGATAACGTGCACATCGAATATCGGGTCTACGGCAGCGGCGATCCGGCGGTGTTGCTGGTGCATGGCTGGGCCTGCGATGAGAACTACTGGCACGCGCAGCTCGATGCCCTCAAGGCGCGCTACACGGTGGTGACACTCAACCTCGCCGGACACGGCGCCTCCGGCGCCAACCGCACCGACTGGTCGATGGCCAACTACGCGCAGGATGTCGCAGCGGTGGCGAGCCAGCTACCCAATCGCCACCTGGTGCTGGTCGGCCATTCGATGGGGGCCGCGGTCGCGCTGGCCGCGACCCCGCTCATCGGCGAGCGGGTGATCGGAGTGGTCACGGTCGAGGCGCTGCGCTCGGTGGGTGAGCCGCCGCTCACCTCGAGGGACATCGAGCGGCGCGTGGCGCCTTTCGACGCCGATTTCGTCGGCGCGACGCGCAACCTGGTGAGCTCCTCGCTCTTTGAGCGCGGCGCGGATGCGGCCCTGGTGCAGAAAGTCGCCTACAGCATGTCGCTGCGTCCGGCCGCGGTCGCGGTCCCGACCCTGCGCTCGCTGCTGTCGATGGACCTCGCGGGGCTGCTGCCGGCCATCCACGTGCCGGTGTATGCGATCAACTCCGATCTGCTGCCGACCGATGCGGGCCGCATTCGCCGCTCGCTTCCGGACTTCCACCTCGATGTGCTCGATCACACCGGCCACTTCCTCATGCTGGAAGACCCGGCGCGCTTCAACGCGGTGCTGCTCAAGGACCTGAGCGCCATCAGCGAGCGCGCTGCTCACTGAGCGAGCTCATCGGAATCCGGAGCGAGCGAGCCGCAGCGCACCTCGAGCCAGCCGAGATCGAGACTCACCTGCTGCGCGTCCATCTGCGCCCACGCGGTGGCGAGCGGGTGCGCGCTGCCCTGCTCCTGCAGCGACAGCAGCAGCGCGTCACGATCCACCGCAAACGGCCAGTCTCGGCCGTGCAGGTTCAGCTCGAAGGAGCGGCCGTCGGGCGTGACGAAATGGCCATGACCTCCGGCCTCGTACAGCTCGAGCGTGACCAACGGCCGGAGATCGCGCGCATTGTTGCCCGATGACCAGGCGACGCGGCACGCATACAGGCGCGCCTCGTTGGGCTCGAAGCGGTCGAAGCCGATCACCTCCTGCTGCAGTTCCCCATCGCTCTGCCGCAATATCCGCCGCCGGTACCAGTAGAGGTCCTCGCCGATCACCAGCTGATAGTCGAGATAGCGTGAGGTGCCGGAGCCCGCATCGAGACAGCGTCTTCCCACCGTGCCGCCGCGAAACTGCTCACCGGAGCGGGCGAGCAGCAGATCGCAGCCCGTGGAGGCGGCGATGTCCGCACGGCTGAGCGATGCGAGCAGCGCCGGCCGGTAATTGAGATGCGTCCAGCGTTCGGCCTCGGCGAAGGTAAACAGTCGTACCCGCACCGCGTGCGGCGGTTGGGCGGCGGGCTCGAGCTGCAACAGCAGCTGCCGCCGCGGGCGCTCAGGATCGTCCTCGATGAACTCCTCGAGATACAACACGTGCGGGCCGAGCCAGGCCAGATCCACCGGTGCGATGATGGTGCGCACCCGCCGCTCGCTCGCCTGCGGCCACAGTGCCGCTCCGCGCTCGAGAGTCATCACGACCTGTTCGCTCGAGTCGCGCACCCCCGACCACAGGCGCTCGAGCGCCGCGACATCGCCGGCTTCGACGCTGCCGCCGGCCGCCATCAGCAATGCTGCAGAAAGCGCCAGCATCCCCCGAGCCCGCGCTGCGCGCCTCCCTCAGGAGACGCCCTTGCTGCGCACCAGCCCCTCCTGCGCCGCGCTGGCAATCAGGCGGCCGTCGCGCGCAAACACGCTGGCGCGCGCAAAGCCGCGTGCGCCCGAGGCGCTGGGGCTGTCCATGGCATACAGCAGCCAGTCATCCACGCGCAGCGTGCGATGGAACCACATGGCATGGTCGATGCTCGCCATCACCAGCGTCGGCCGCAGGAGCGAGGTGCCGTGCGGCAAAGTGGCGGTATCCAGCAGGAAGAAGTCCGACACGTAGGCGAGCAGCCGCCGGTGCAGCATCTCATCATCGGGCAGCGGCCCGACCGCACGAAACCAGATCTCGCGCGCCGGCGCCTCACGCCGCGGCCGCAGATACTCTATCGGGCGCACCATCCGGAATTCGAACGGCCGTGGCAGCTCGAAGAAACGCCGCACGCGTTCGGGCAGCTGCGCCAGCACCTCCGCCGGCGGACTGTCGGAGGCCGGCAGGCTCTCGGGCGCGGGCACCTCGGGCATGAGGATCTGATGCTCGAAACCGCTCTCGGCCACCTGGAAAGAGGCGGTCATGTTGAAGATCTGCTGGCCGTGCTGGATCGCCACCACGCGCCGGTTGGAGAAGCTGTGACCATCGAGGCTGCGGTCGACCTCGTATACGATCGGTGCCTTGAAGTCGCCGCGACGGAGGAAATACGCGTGCAGCGAATGCACCACGCGCCCATCCACGGTTGCGGCGGCTGCGGAGAGCGCCTGCCCGAGCACCTGGCCGCCGAACACCTGCGGACTGCCGATGTCGCGGCTCTCGCCGCGAAACAGATTGAGCTCGAGCCGCTCGAGCTCGAGCAGCTGCAGCAGGTCCTGGAGCCGCTGATCCATGCGCGCCGAGGTCAGCCGAACTTGAAGGTGCCGTGCATCAGGGCGTTGTGGCCTGGAAAGGTGCAGAGGTAGCGGTAATCGCCGCCGGCCTTGAGGCCTGAGGTCGGGAAGGTGACGCTGGTCGTCTGGCCGCCACCGACGACCTTGGTGTGGGCAATCACGCGCTTGTCGCCGGGCTGCACGTACTCGTTGGCAAGGCCGGCACTCATGCTGGCGTTCGCAACCGCGTTGTAGTCCGCGCCGCTCACCAGCACCCAGTTATGCCCCATCGCCTCGCGGGGAAGCTTGCCCGCGTGGTGCAGAGTGAGGATGACCTGCGTACAGCTCGCGGGCACACTCAGGCTCTGCTTGTCGTATTGCATCTGATCGTTGGCGGTGATCTCGAGCTGGCACGGGTCGGCGGCGTGCGCGAAACGTGGCAGAGCGAGCGCTGCACAGAGCACCAGGGCGAGGGCGAGACTGCGCATCAGGGTCATGGTGGCCTTCCTCCGGATCGGGCCGATCAATCGGGCACTCCCAGGCGTTGGTGCATGACCGGGCTGGTCGTGGTGTATTGCAGGAACTGCTTCTTCTGCGGATAGAGGTGATGCTGAATGGCGAATGCGGCCAACGCCGCTTCGTGAAATCCCGAGAGGATCAGCTTTTTCTTTCCGGGATAGGCGTTGATGTCGCCCACCGCGAACACGCCCGGGATGCTGGTCTGAAACTTCTCCGCATCGACCTTCAGTGCCTTCTTTTCCAGCGCGAGTCCCCACTCCGCGATCGGGCCGAGTTTCGGGTGCAGACCGAAGAACACCAGCAGCTGCTCGGCCGAGAGCGGCGTCACGCCCCCATCGGCAGCGCGGATGTTGACTCCGCGCAGCACCCCGTCGGTGACGATCAGCGAGTGTGGCAGCGCTTCGAAGCAGCGCATCCTGCCGGCGCTCACCTGCTCGCGCATACGCGCGACCGAGGCCGGCGCGGCGCGGAACTCGCTGCGGCGATGCACCAGCGTCAGGCTCGCCGACTTCGGCAGCAGCTCGAGCGTCCAGTCGAGCGCTGAGTCCCCGCCGCCGAAGATGACCAGGTGTCGCCCGGCGAGCTCGGCGGCGTTGCGCACGCGGTACTGGATGGCAGCGCCCTCGAACGCCTCGGCGCCCTCGAGGCCGATGCGCCGCGGCTGAAAGGAGCCGAGCCCGGCGGCGATCACGACCGCTCCCGCATCGAAGCGGACACCGCCCGAGGTAGCGACAGCAAAGCGACCATCTTCGCGCCGCGCGAACTCCGTGACCTCCTGCCCGAGATGCAGCTGCGCCTTGAAGGGCTTGATCTGCTGCAGCAGCCGGTCGACCAGCTCCTGAGCGCCGCACACCGGCAAGGCCGGAATGTCGTAGATGGGCTTGTCCGGATAGAGCTCGGCGCACTGCCCGCCCGGATGACGCAGCGAGTCCACGACGTGGGCGCTGATTCCAAGCAGGCCCAGCTCGAAGACCTGGAACAGGCCGCAGGGGCCTGCCCCGATGATGACGACTTCGGTGGTGATGGCGCTCTCGTTCAAGGGACGACTTTCGCGACTGCCGGCGGAAGCAGCGCATTGTAGAGGGTCCGCCGCGGCGCCGCTCTGGAGCGCTGGCGCGGGCCCTGCAGCTGCACCTCCTGCATGCGCAGCCGTATAGTACGCATCCGCCCGCAGGCGCGGACCAAGGGAACGGATGATCACACTCGATCTCAACGGCAAGCAGACCAGTCTGGATGTCGATGGCGACATGCCGCTGCTATGGGTGCTGCGCGACATCGTCGGGCTCACGGGCACCAAATACGGTTGTGGCATGGCGCTGTGCGGCGCCTGCACCGTGCACCTGGACGGTGCGCCGGTGCGCTCGTGCGTCACGCCGGTGAGCGCGGCGAGCGGCAAGCGCGTCACGACGATCGAAGGGCTGTCAGCCGATAACAGCCACCCGGTGCAGCGCGCCTGGATCGAGCTCGACGTCCCGCAATGCGGCTACTGCCAGTCCGGACAGATCATGTCGGCGGTCGCACTGCTCGCACAAACCCCAGAGCCGAGCGATGCGGATATCGACTCCGCCATGGCAGGCAATATCTGCCGCTGCGGCACCTACCAGCGCATCCGCGCTGCGATTCACCGCGCCGCGGCCCTGAAGGCCGGCGGTTGAGCGCGCGGCGCGCGCGATTACCCGAAGGAGAGCGAGCTTGACACTCAACAAAGAACTGCACGAGCGGCGCCAGCAGGCGGTGCCACGTGGTGTGACCAACTCACTCGCGGTGTACGCCGAGCGCGCCGCCAACGCCGAGCTGTGGGACGTGGAGGGGCGCCGGTACATCGACTTCGCGAGCGGTATCTCGGTACTGAACACCGGCCACGTGCATCCCAAGGTGCGCGCGGCCATCGCCGCGCAGCTGGAGAAGCTGACACACACCTGCTTCCAGGTGACCCCTTACGCGAGCTACATCGCCCTCGCCGAGGCGCTCAACGCGCTCGCCCCCGGCGGCGGCCGCAAGAAGACCATCTTCCTGACCACGGGCGCTGAGGCGGTGGAAAACGCCATCAAGATCGCGCGCTTCCATACGCGCCGCACCGCGGTCATCGCCTTTTCGGGCGGTTTCCACGGCCGCACCCTGGCCTGCATCAGCCTCACCGGCAAGGTGCAGCCGTACAAAGCGGGCTTCGGGCCGATGCTGCCCGACATTTATCACATCCCCTACCCCATGGCTTATCACGGCGTGACGGTCGAGCATTCGCTCGCCGCGCTCGAGCAGCTGTTCAAGGCGGATGTCGATCCGGCCCGGGTCGCCGTCATCATCATCGAGCCGGTGCTCGGTGAAGGCGGCTTCTACGCGGCACCGCCGGAGCTGTTGCGGCGGCTGCGGAGCCTCTGCGATACCCACGGCATCGTGCTGATCGCGGATGAGATCCAGTCGGGCTTCGGGCGCACCGGGCGCATGTTTGCCATCGAGCACAGCGGCGTCGAGCCCGATCTGATCACCATCGCCAAGAGCGTCGCCGGGGGCGTGCCCCTGTCGGCGGTCACAGGCAAGGCCGAGATCATGGACGCTCCGGGACCTGGCGGGCTCGGCGGCACCTTCGCCGGCTCACCACTGGCGTGCGCAGGCGGACTCGCGGTCCTCGAGGTGATGCGCGAGGAGCAGTTGCTGGCAAGGGCGCAGGAGATCGGCCGCTTCATGACCTCGCGCCTCAAGGGCCTCGCGGCCACCTTCCCGAGCATCGGCGAGGTGCGCGCGCTCGGGGCCATGGTGGCACTCGAGCTGGTGAAGAATGGCCGCCCCGACGCTCCGGACCCCGAGCTCACCCGCGCGCTGGTGCAGGCAGCCGGCCGCCACGGGCTCATCCTGCTCTCCTGCGGTATTTACTCGAACGTCATCCGCTTCCTGGCGCCGCTTACCATTCCTGACGCGCTGCTGAAGGAAGGCTTCCGACTGTTCGAGCTCGCGCTCAGTGAAGTCGCGGGCAGCGGGGTCAAGGTGAAAGCCGCCGGATAGAACCACCCCACAAAATCACGCTTGCCCCGCCCGACAAGCCTCACCGTCCAGCCAGACGCGTGATTTTGCGGGGACCCCGGTTGGGGAGGGGAGTGGGGTCCCCGCGAAATTGCGCATCTTGTTCGACGGCGAAGCTCACCGGGCACGGTGAGCGCAATTTCTTGGGGTGGCCTTAGGCGCGACCGGCGTTGGCGTCGGTCGGCGTGTGGAAGTACTCGCTCTCGGAGGCCAGCTGCCCGATCAGGCGGTTGAGCTCCGCCATACGACCCTGTGCGGTGCTGATGGGCATGCAGTCCTGACAGCGCGGATCGCCACAGGGTTGTCGGGAATACAACCAGTACTGTATCGCCCCGGCGAGCAGCCCGTCCGCGATGTCCCACAGGTCGGCGTCCTTGTCCTTGTCCGCGATCCGGTTGCCCAGGTCGACGGCCTTGGAAAATGCCGCATCAAAGGTATCTGCGAGCTCGGTCATTGCGTTCGGTCGCCCCTCATCGATGAGTCGTAGTATAGGCCAAAGCGGCCGGGGGCCTATCTACCGGCTTCTGCGTGCCCCGGACCCCCGCCGCGGGCATTTTCAGCGCGTGCGCGCGGCCCGCGCGTAGGGCAGCCCTGTTCGGCGCACCCGGTCTGGTCGATATGCGATGGCCACCTCGGAAGGCCAACGGGCGAGGCGCGATCATTTCACGACCACCCATGCCAGCCGCCCGAGTGGGCTTATGTCGCATGCCCGACGCCATGGCTGAAACGCCCCCGCACACCGACGCCGCGCCCGCGCCGGCACCGGCGCGCCTGTGGCTCTTCCGCGGGCGGCCGCGCTTAGGCATCGGCTGGCGGCTCATTCTCGGTCTGACCGCGGTGGCCGCGGTGCTGATCGCGGGCGAGGTGCTCGCAACCCGTACGACGCGCGAGGCGCTCGCAGCAGTGCGCAGCATGCAGAACGAGCACGAGCCGCTCGCCAGCGCAGCCAACCTGGTGCTCGAGAAACTCGGCGCGTACGACCGTGCCGTCGGTGAATATGTTCAGGCGCGCAGCGCCGCGGACTTCAGCGCCATCAATGCCGCGGGCGCTGCGCTCGAGAATGCACTGGCCGCGTACTTCCGCGGCGCGCCCGCCGCGTCAGTGCCCGCGGCCGCCGCCGGACTGCGTTCGCAGCTCATTCGCCACATCGCCGTAGCGCGCCAGCTCGCGAGCCGCTCGGCACAGCGTCTGCAGTGGGTCGAGGAGCGTCAGACCGCCCTAACGCGGGTGTATGAGCGCATCGCGGCGGCCGGCGGCTCTGGGCTCGCCATCAACGGCACGCAGGTGGTCGCACGGCGCTCGCTCTCCGAGCTCGAGTCGGCGATCAATGCGGTGCGCGGCAATTTCGATACTCCGGCCGTCATTGCGCGCCGCGAGCGCGATTTCATGGCGGTACTCGATGCCCACGGCCCCGAGCTGGAGAATTCCCCGGGACGCGCGTGGCTCAGTCTCGTGCGTCATGACTTCCAGGCGGCCGCCCGCCTGCGCCTGCAGATCGAGCGCTACGATGAGCAAAGCGGTGCCGAGTGGCACAGTCTGCTCGAGGACAGCGCCGCGCTCACCGAAGGGGTCCAGGAACAGCTGCAGCGGCCCGCACGCGCCGGCCTGCTGCAGGCGGCGCAGCACGCGGCGACCGCGGCGGAGGGCGCCGAGCACACGCTGCGCGACACCGGCGCCGCGGTGTTGGCGCTGCTCGCGGTCGTGTCGGTGCTGCTCGTCGGCAGCATCAGTCTGCCGGTTCGCCGCCTGACCGCCGCCACGCGCCACTTCGCCAGCGGCGACCGCGCGGCGCGCGCGCGCCGCGGGGGTTCGGCGGAGATCGATGAGCTCGCCGAGTCCTTCAACACCATGGCGGACCGTATCGCGTCCGCGGAAGCCGAGTTGCGCGCCCATCAGGCGGAGCTCGAGCGGCACGTCGCCGAGCGTACCCGCCAGCTCCACCATCTCGCGCACCACGACCCGCTGACGCAGCTTCCCAACCGGCGCAAGCTCTCCGCGCACCTCGAGGGCGCCCTGGCGCGCGCCGGCAGCCGGCAGCGTCTGGCGCTGCTGTTCGTCGATGTCGACAACTTCAAATCGATCAACGACACCCTGGGCCACAGCTTCGGCGACCGGGTGCTGCAGCACATCGCGCAGCGGCTGCACGCCGCGACCCGCAGCAGCGGACTGCTCGCCCGGCTGGGTGGCGATGAGTTCACGGTGCTGCTCGAGGATGTCAAATCGACCGACCAGGTGGCCAACCATGCGGCGCAGCTGGTCGCGACGCTCCAACAACCGCTGGTTGTCGATGGCCGCATGCTCACCACCAGCGCGAGTGTGGGCGCGAGCCTGTATCCCGATCATGCCGCCGATGCGGAAGGCCTGTTGCGCGCCGCGGACGTGGCGCTGTTTCGCGCCAAGGAGCTGGGCCGCAACCGTTTTGCCCTCTACAGTCCGGCGCTTTACGACGCCGCTGCGCAGCGTTTCGGCCTCGAGCAGTCGCTGCGCCGCGCGGTCGAAGGCGGCGAGCTGCTGCTCATGTACCAGCCGCAGGTCTCGCTCAGCTCCTTCGAGGCGACCGAGGTCGAGGCGCTGCTGCGCTGGCGGCGCCCCGATGGCCGCATCGCCAACGCGCAGGAATTCATTCACGTCGCAGAGAAGACCGGTCTCATCCACGATCTCACCGACTGGATCCTGCACAATGCCGCGGCGGCCGCCGCCTGGCGCGCCCAGGGTTGGGAGCGTGCGAGCGTCGCGGTGAATGTCTCGGCGCCGCAGTTCTTCGAGCGTGACTTCGTCGAGCACGTCGGCCGTACGCTCGAGATGACCGGCCTGCCGGCGAGTGCGCTCGAGCTGGAGATCACCGAGACGGTGTTCCAGACCGGACCGGCCACCATCGATTCGTTGCGCCGTCTGCGCTCGCTCGGGGTCGCCATTGCGCTCGATGACTTCGGCATCGGCTACTCCTCGCTCACCTCGCTCGAGCAGCTGCCGATCAACCGCGTCAAGCTCGACCGCCTGTTGGTTGCCGGAGTCGACACCAACGCGCGCTCGGGCGCGATCGTGCGCTCGATCGTCGCCCTCTGCCATGGACTCGGGCTGCAGGTGGTCGCCGAAGGGGTCGAGCGCGCGGCGCAGCTGGAATTTCTCTCGCGCTGCGGTCCGATCGGCGTGCAGGGCTTCCTGCTGGCGCATCCGGTCGAGGCGGATGCGACCTTGCGCGAGGCACAGGCCGCCGGTACCCGCGCGCGGCTGGCGCTCGATACGGCGTTGCAGCAGGGTCGGCGCGAGGGCGCAGATCCGCTCGTGTATCTCGGCAGCTCCGGCCGGCGACGCGTCACCTGACATCGCTCCACTTTCACAGGCCCGACGAGCTCGAGCTCGGCGTGCCTGTGCTCCACCCACGCACGAATTGCGCACGTGACGCTCAGTCCCCGGTAGACTTTCCGGGTGCTGTTGACGGAGCAGGACATCTATCATTTCCGCGAGGGCACTCATTTCCGGGCGTACGAGAAGCTTGGTGCCCACCCGGTGTGCGCTGGTGCCACGAGCGCAACGCGCTTTGCGGTGTGGGCACCCAACGCCAGTGCGGTATCCGTCGTCGGCGATTTCAACAATTGGCGGCGCGGCCACTCACGACTGAGCCCACGCGCGGACTCCTCCGGGATCTGGGAGGGCATGCTCGAAGGTGTGGGCCCAGGTGCGCTCTACAAGTATCACGTGGTCGCGCGCGAGGGCGGACACGCGGTCGATAAGAGCGATCCCTATGCGTTCCGCACCGAGCTGCCGCCGCGCACCGCCTCGGTGGTCTGGGACCTGGCCTACAGTTGGCAGGATGCGCAGTGGATGCAGCGGCGCGCGCGCGTCAACGCGCTCGACAGCCCCTGGTCGATCTACGAGCTGCACCTTGGCTCATGGCGACGGGTGGCGGAGGAGCACAACCGCTTTCTCAGCTACCGCGAGCTCGCTCACGCCATCGCCGACTACGCCAGCGATCTCGGCTTCACGCACGTCGAGCTGCTGCCGGTGATGGAGCACCCCTTCTACGGCTCGTGGGGATATCAGGTCACCGGTTACTTCGCACCGACCGCGCGCTACGGCACTCCGCAGGACTTCATGTATCTGATCGACTACCTGCACCAGCGCGGGCTCGGGGTGATCCTCGACTGGGTGCCGTCGCACTTTCCCGCCGATGAGCACGGTCTGGCACGCTTCGATGGCACGCATCTCTACGAGCACGCCGACCCCCGCCAGGGGTTCCATCCGGAATGGAACAGCTCGATCTTCAACTACGGACGCGCCGAGGTGCGCAACTTTCTCGCGAGCAACGCGCTCTTCTGGCTGGAGAAGTACCACATCGATGCGCTGCGCGTCGATGCGGTGGCCTCCATGCTCTATCTCGATTACGGACGTCGCGCGGGGGAGTGGATCCCCAACCGCTTCGGCGGGCACGAGAACCTCGAGGCGGTCGAGTTCCTCAAGCAGCTGAACCTCGCCGCCTACCGCGATCACCCCGACATCCAGACGATCGCCGAGGAATCCACCGCCTGGCCGATGGTGTCGCGACCCACTTATCTCGGGGGGCTCGGCTTCGGTCTCAAGTGGAACCTCGGCTGGATGCACGACACGCTCAAGTACCTGCAGCAGGATCCGGTGTACCGCAAGTACCACCAGAGCCGTCTCACCTTCAGCATCTGGTACGCCTTCAGCGAGAATTTCGTGCTGCCGCTCTCGCACGATGAGGTAGTGCACGGCAAAGCCTCGCTGATCGGCCGCATGCCCGGCGATGAATGGCGGCAGTTCGCGGGGCTGCGGCTGCTCTATGGCTATATGTGGACGCACCCGGGCAAGAAGCTGCTCTTCATGGGCGGGGAGCTGGCGCAGCGGCGCGAATGGCATCACGAGGAAAGCCTCGAATGGCACCTGCTGCAGTACCCGCTGCACGCCGGAGTGCAGCGCTGGGTGCGCGACCTGAACCGGCTGTACCGCGCCACCCCGGCACTGCACGAGCTGGATTTCAGCTCGGCAGGCTTCGCCTGGGTCGATTGCGCCAACGCCGACATCAGCGTGATCTCCTACCTGCGGATGAGCAGCGGCGCTCACCCGGTGCTCATCGCCTGCAACTTCACCCCGGTGCCGCGCGCCGACTACCGCCTCGGAGTGCCGGCCGGCGGCCGCTGGCGCGAGTGTCTCAACAGCGATGCCGCGGATTACGGCGGCAGCGGCCAGGGGAATCTCGGCGCGGTGGTCGCCGAAGAGATCGCGGCGCACGGTCATGCGCACTCGCTGCGCGTACGGCTGCCGCCGCTGGCGGTCATCGTGCTGATGCCCGAGTAGCCCGACGGCCGCATGGGTGCGCAACGCAAGCAAGCTGCGGCCGGTGACCCGCTGTGGTTCAAGGACGCGGTCATCTACGAGGTTCACGTCCGTGCCTTCTTCGACGCCAACGACGACGGCGTCGGCGATTTCCCGGGCCTGACCCGCAAGCTCGAATACATTCAGGACCTGGGCGTCAACACCATCTGGTTGCTGCCCTTCTATCCCTCCCCCGGCCGTGACGACGGCTATGACATCGCCGACTACCACAGCATCCACCCGCAGTACGGCACGCGCACTCAGTTCCGCGCCTTCGTGCGCGAGGCGCACCGCCGCAACCTGCGGGTGATCACCGAGCTGGTGCTCAACCACACCTCGGACGCCCATCCCTGGTTCCAGGCGGCGCGGCGCGCGCCGCCCGGCTCAGCCAAGCGCGACTGGTATGTCTGGAGCGATACGCCGACGCGCTACGCCGGCACGCGCATCATCTTCCGCGATACCGAGACCTCGAACTGGTCCTGGGATCCGGTCGCGCGCGCTTACTACTGGCACCGCTTCTTCAGTCATCAACCGGACTTGAATTTCGACAATCCGCAGGTGCTGCGCGCGATGCTGCGCGTCATGGACTTCTGGCTGCGGCTCGGGGTCGATGGCTTCCGCCTGGACGCGGTGCCTTACCTGGTCGAGCGCGAGGGCACCATCAACGAGAACCTGCGCGAGACGCACGAGATCATCCGCGCCATCCGCCGCGCGATCTCCAGCCACTTCGGCGAGCGCATGCTGCTCGCCGAGGCCAACCAGTGGCCCGAGGACGTGCGCGATTACTTCGGTGATGGCCGCGATGAGTGCCAGATGGCGTACCACTTTCCGCTGATGCCACGCATGTACATGGCCATCGCGCAGGAGGACCGCCATCCGATCGTCGAGATCATGGAGCAGACCCCCGACATCCCCGAAACCTGTCAGTGGGCAATCTTCCTGCGTAATCACGATGAGCTGACGCTCGAGATGGTCACCAGCCGCGAGCG
>JAFAVO010000167.1 GCA_019242385.1 Gammaproteobacteria bacterium
TCGAGGGCCAGGAAATCTTCAAACGCGCGGTGCAGGGCATGGCCACCGCGTGCGAGGAGGCGCTCGCCCGTGCGGGTTTCAGCGCCGATGAGGTGGATCTGCTGGTGCCACACCAGGCCAACCTGCGCATCATCGAGGCAGTTGCGCGCCGTGCGCGTGTGCCGATGGAGCGCGTCTACGTGAATGTCCAGCGCTACGGCAACATGTCGGCGGCCACCGTGCCGGTAGCGCTGTGCGAGGCGCTCGAGGAGGGGCGGGTGCGCCCCGGAGCGCTGCTGCTGATGCCTGGTTTCGGAGGCGGCTTGAGCTACTGCGCGCACGTCGTGCGCTTTGGAGCGCGTACCGTACCCCTGGGCTCGAGCGATGTGCAGTTACCGCCGAATGAGCGCTCCGCGCTCGAGCTGATCCGTGAATGCCGGCAGCGTAAGACGCGCCCCGTCGCGCTCACGGCCGGAGAGCCGTTCGCGCACGCCTAGAGGCGTCACCCGGTCAGCGCTTGCTGCTCTTCTGAGCCTGGCGCCGGTTCCTCGCGGGAACCTTGGAGCGTGATTTGCCGAAGGAGCCGCGGTAGATCTTGCCGCGGCGGGTTCTTTGATCGCCCTTACCCATGAGCCCCTCTCCCGATCGTTGGCATCAAAAAGGCCGGCCGCCGCTGCCCGAAAGCAGTAGCGGGCCGGCCTCGAGCAAACTGGGCGAACTTACCAGCGCTTCGGTGCGCCGCCGCCGCGGTTGCCGCCAGCGCTGCGCTCCTGAGCCTCGTTCACGCGCAGCGGACGACCGCCGAGCTCCTTGCCATTCAGATTCTGGATGGCGCGCGAGGCGTCGGCGCGTGACATCTCGACGAAGCCGAAGCCGCGTGGGCGGCCAGTGTCACGATCGGTGATGATGCTCACCGACTCGACGGTGCCGTGCTGTGAGAACAGCTCGCGCAGCTCGGCGTCGGTAGCGGAAAAGGGCAGGTTGCCCACATAGATTCTCGTCATGCAATCAAACTCCTGAAACGAACTTTTCAGCAGGAGCGCATGCCGAAAATCGAAGACTCATCGGCGCACACACTGCCACCTGGTCGGGAACGATTCGGCTTTTCAGACTCGGAAGCCGACGCGCGGTCTGACTGCGGGCGGCAGGCGGCAGGAAAGGGAAAGGTCACGATCCGGCGCGGACGATACCGCATGCGACCGGCGCGGCACAAGCGGGTGGCAGCGCTTTTGCGGTGGCGGCCGCGGCGGGGAGCGAGACGGTAGGCGTGTCCGGTGTGCCCGGTGCCTCACACGCCCGGTCGAGCCATACCGTCACCAACGCCACGGAAAGCCCGGCGGCGACTGCCCGGAACGGCCGGCTGAAGATGAACATGGCTGCTCCTCCCACCCCGAGCAGGTAACCGCTCCGGGTGGCCGCACAGTAATCCCGCTCGTTGTCTGCAAAAACGGGCTAATGCCGAAATTATTGTTTGGAGTTGGAATACAATCCGGCGGATGGACCAGCTCGCCTGCATGCGCAGCTTCGTGCGCGTCGCCGACCTGCACTCCTTTACCAAGGCCGCGGAGGCTCTCGGCCTCTCCCGGGCGGTGATCAGCACGCACGTGGCCGAGCTCGAGAGTCACCTGCGTTGCCAGCTGCTTCACCGGACCACACGACGTGTCGGGCTCACGGCCGATGGTGCCGAGTACCTCACCCGCTGCCAGCGGATCCTCTCCGAGCTCGAGGCCGCGGATGAGACGGTGCGCCGTTCCCGCGTGGCCCCGCAAGGCCGGCTGCGGGTGGATGTTCCGGTGGAGTTCGGCCGCGCGCTGCTCATCCCGGCGCTGCCGCAGTTCACCGCGCGCTACCCGGATCTCCAGCTCGAGGTCCAGTTCAACGATCGAGTCGTCGACCTCATCCGCGAAGAGATCGATCTGGTGGTGCGCGTCGGCGCGGTACGCGAGCCCCATCTCATTGCACGGCGCATCGTAACCACACGTCTCCTCACCTGCGGTTCGCCCGAGTACCTGCGCACTCACGGTGTCCCGGCCTCCCCGCAGGACCTCCGCCGCCACAAGCTCGTCGGTTATCTGCCGACCGGCACCCGCCGGCCACACCGCTGGCTGTTCGAGCGCGGCACGCAGCGCATGCGCCTCAACCTTCCCTTCAACATCGCCTTCAACTCGGCCGAGGCGGAGATCCGTGCGGCGATTCGCGGCGCGGGCCTGGTGCAGGCGATGGACCTGGTAGTCGCGGAAGCGCTCGCGCTCGGGCGTCTGCAGGTGGTGCTGCCGGACTGGTCGGCCCCCGGCAAACCCCTCTCGGTCGTTTGCCGCGCCGGACTGCGCGATTCGCCCAAGATCCGGGTGTTCGCGGAGTTTGCCGCCGAGCTGCTGCGGCGTTACCGCCAGCGCGTCGACGCCCTGCTCGACCTGCCGGGATGAGCGGGCCTAACGGGGAGAGTTCGAGCGGCCGGCGAGCTGGTCGAGCGCGCGGATCTGGCGCACGGTCGAGTCGGAATCCGGCAGGACCTGGTTGGCCTGCCGGACGAAGCCGGGTACCTGGGCCGGGGGCAGCGGCGGACTGATGAGATAGCCCTGTGCGAAGTCGCATCCCAGGCGCCGCAGCAGATTCCAGGCCGCGGCATTCTCCACCCCCTCCGCGACCACCTTCAGCCCCATGCTATGACCGAGCTCGATGGTCGAGGTGACGATGGTGACCGCGCCCGGGTCCGCCGGGGTCATGAAGGACCGATCGATCTTCAGCTCATCCACCGGTAACACCGAGAGCTGCGACAGCGACGAGTGGCCGGTGCCGAAGTCATCGATGGCGAAGCGTATGCCCGCGACCCGCAACCACTGCATGTTGCGCACCGCGACCTGGGGATCGCGCATCACCGCGCTCTCGGTGATCTCGAGCAGCAGTGAGGTGGGGTCGACCTGGTGGCGGCGCAGCTGCTGCAGGATCTCATCGCTCAGGTCGGGGTCGAGCACATCCGGTGCGGAGAGGTTCACGGCGAGATCGAGCTCCAGGCCCTGCCGCCGCCACTCACCCATCTGACGGATGGCCGCGCCGAGCACCCAGGTGGTGAGCTGCCGCGATCCGCCCGTGCTCTCGGCGAGCGGCACGAACTCCGCCGGCGATATGGCACCGAGCTCGGGGTGCGTCCAGCGCACCAGGGCTTCGAGACTGCGCACCGAACGGCTCGCCATGGCGACCTTCGGCTGGTACACGAGGCTCAGCTGGTCCTGGTCGATCGCGCGGCGCAGATCCGTGACCAGCGCGAGACGCCGCCGGTGCTCCTGATCCTGCCCGGGACGGTATAGCGCGACGCGGGTGCGCGCCTCGTCGGCATCCTCGAGCGCCACCTGCACGCGTTGCAACAGCTCGGCGGCGCTCTCTCCGTGCTGCGGGAAGAGGCATACGCCGCACGCCAGACGCAGGTCGAGACTCACGCCGGCCAGGTGAAAGCCGCCCCGGATCACCGCGGACAGCTGTCCGGCATAAAGCGGCGCGCGCTCGGCGGTGCATCCCGGCGCGATGACGAGAAACTGCATCTCGCCGAGGCGGGCCACGGTCTCGGCGGCGGCGATGTTCTGCTGCAGTCGCCGTGCAGCCTCGCGCAGCACCTCATCGCCAACCTGCAGGCCGAGCGAGGCGTTGATGTCCGGCAGGTTGCGCAGCTCGATGAGCAGCAAGGCCAGACCCGGCTCGCGTGCCCCGGCGATCAGGGTCTCGAGCGTACGCACCGCGCCTGGCCGGTTGGGCAGCGTGGTGAGGGGATCGTGGTACGCGTGATAGGTGATGTCGGCCTCGCGCGCCGCGATGTTGCTCTGCATGGCGTTGAAGGTCGAAGCGAGGCTGCGAAACTCCTCGCCGCCGGCAACATCGACCGCGACCTCGTATTGTCCGCGCTCGATACGCTGCGCGGCACGCACCAGCTCGCCGATGGGGCGCGTGGCGCTGCGCCCGAGCACCGCGCCGATCACCGCCGCGAGCAGCAGCGCGACACCATCGATCACCAGCATGGCGTCGCGCTGCTCGCGGTACGGGGCGAGCACATCCTCCAGAGGCTTCAGCAGGATCACATCGACCGAGTCGCCGCGCACGTCCAGACGGCGCGCAAAGCTCAGGTACTCCGCCGCACCGAGCTGCGTGACGTGCGTGTGGTCGCTCGCCGCCGGAAAGACCGCGTCAGCCGCCGCGGGCAGCGTCGAGGCGACGCGGGTTACACCGGCCGCGCCATGCGTGACGATGGCGACCTCCGAGCCGACCAGGTCGCGGACACGCGCCGCGAGCGGCTGATCCGCCACGAAGCCCATCGCCACCCAGGCGATGGTCTCCGGAGTGCGCACGGGCGCGAGGAAGAACTGGTAGGAGTGCGCACCGAAGACACGGAAGTTCGGCTGCTCACGCGAGCCACCCGCATCCTCGATGAGGCCGGCGAGCGAGCCTTCGGCATCGTCCGCCGCGGCCGCGGTGGAAGCGAGCATGCGGCCGTGGGTATCCAGCACCAGCACCATGTCCGCACCGATGCGCTGGGCGTGGTTGCGTGCCGCGGAAAGAATGGTAGGAGTGTGTCCGCTCGCGACAGCTTCGCGAAAGCCGAAGTCGGCGGCGAGGACCCCGACGCCGTTCGCCAGCTCGCCCGCGCGAAAGCCGATCAGGTGCTCGGCGAGCGTTCCACCCGCGCGCAGCTCCTCCGCCGCCCGCGCCTCGACGGTGCGGCGCGTACTGAGCAGCACTGCGGCGAGCGTCACAGTTTGAGTGACGATCACCAGCCCGATGATCAGCACGAGAAGCCGGTTGCGGAAACTGCCCATGAATGCGCGCTCGAATAGGCGCCCATCGTAAAAGCCTGGCCCTGATGACTGCGAGCATTCGAGTGCGGGAATGAGACCTCCGGCACGAGCCTGCTGTTGCCGAGCGGCCGCGGGAGGCGCGCGCTTGCTTGCCGTGCTGCTCGCGCTGTTGACGTGGCTGGCGGCGGTACCCGCGGCCTTTCCCGCCACCCTGGTCGTGAGAGTCCAGACGCCCGAGGGGCACGCGCTGCCGGGAGCGGTGGTCACGGTGCGCCCGCTCGAGAGTGCGGCACGGCATGCAGCGCCGGTGCACGTGGTCATGGACCAGGTCAACCGCAGCTTCGAGCCCGATCTGCTGGTGATCCCGGTCGGCTCCACGGTGGAGTTTCCCAACAGCGACTCGGTGAGCCACCAGATCTACTCGTTCTCGCCCGCCAAGCGTTTCCAGCTGCCTCTCTACCGGGGCAAACCCTATCCACCCGTGCACTTCGACCAGCCGGGCGTCGTCACCCTCGGATGCAACATTCACGATGAGATGCTCGCGTACCTGCTGGTCACCGACGCGGCGTGGTACGGACGCACGAACGAGGCGGGCAGCTGGTCGGCCGAGGTGCCGCGCGGCCGCTACCGCGTGGAGCTGTGGCATCCGCGGCTGCGCGACAACGAGGTGGACCTCGCCCGCGAGCTCACCGTGGCCGAGGCCGACCGCGCGGAGCTGACACTGCGCCTGTCGCGGCCGCCGCAGCCGGCACCGCTCGCCAACCGGCCACATTCCTGGGACTACTGAGACCAGATCATGGAGCGCCCCCGCCTGCACGGACCGACATTGCTGCTGCTGCTGCTCGCCCTGACCGGCGTCAGCCGCGCGACCGACTGGGAGCTCAGTCTCGATGGGCGGCTCGTCGCCTCGGATGCTTACCACTCATTCATGGACGGCGGTTTCGGTACCGTACGGTTCGGGAGCGACGACGCGGGCGTCAAGCTCGGGCGCGCGCGGCTGGCCGTGACGCAACCGCTCGGGGAGCTGTTCAGCGCGCACCTCGATGCCTCGGTGTTCGATGACAAGGATCGAAGTGCGCTCGGCGTGACGGAGGCCTACCTGCTGTTCCGTCCCTATCCGCGCGGCGGGTATCGCTTCCGCGTGAAGGCCGGTGGGTTCTATCCGCCCGTCTCGCTCGAGAACCGCTCATCGGGGTGGGAGTCGCCTTACAGCCTCAGCTACTCGGCCATCAACAGCTGGCTGGCGGTGGAGGTTCGCACACTCGGCATCGAGGGCACGCTCGACTGGCTGGGCACCCGCACCGGCCACGCCTTCGACCTGGGGCTCACCGCCGGGGTATTCGGCTGGAACGACCGAGCCGGCGTCATGGTCGCGAGCAATGGCTTCGTGTTGACCGACCGGCAGACGCCACTTTTTGGCCGGCTCGGACAGCCCGGCGTGGCGCCGCTGAACGGCGCGGAGCCTTTCATGGAGATCGATCACCGCGCCGGCGCCTATGTCGGGCTCGAAGCGCGCTACCTCGACCGTGCGGTGTTGCGGGTGCTGCGCTACGACAACCGCGCCGACCCCGCCGCAGCGGATGCGGTCTCGCAGGTCCTTGCCTGGCAGACCCGCTTCACGAGCGCCGGCCTGCGTGTCGAGGGCGAGCATGGCTGGACCGCGATCGTGCAATGGCTCGGGGGGATCACGACGATCGCGCCGCCATCGCTGACGCTCAACTGGCCGTTCCAATCGACCTTCGGGCTGCTCTCGAAGCGCTTCGGCCGCAGCACCCTCAGCGCCCGTTACGACCGTTTCGCCGTGCAGACCAACGCCCCGGGCGTTTACGGTGCGCAGGACGGCCATGCCTGGACCGGCGCCTACATATTCGACCGCGATGCGCACTGGCGTTTCACGCTCGAGTGCGTCCGCGTCACGAGCAGCTCTGCCAACCGCGAGGACCAGGGGAACCCGGCGCTCGCCACGGAGACACAGTGGCAGCTCGCCGTTCGTTATGCGCTCGGCTCGG
>JAFAVO010000202.1 GCA_019242385.1 Gammaproteobacteria bacterium
CGCGGTACCTGTGATGATCCGACGCCGCCGGGAGCGTGCTTCCGGCGGCGTCGTGCTGTCTGGAGCTCGCTCTTACTGCCGCTGCTGCGGCAGCGGACGCGCGAGCGGGTCAGGTCCGGTGGCGGCGCCCGAGGCGCGCTGCGCGTCGGCATCCGGCAGGTAGAGCTTGGCGATCGCCAGCGCGAGCGAATAAGGCTCGGGCGCGTCACGATTGGTGAGGACGATGACGCTGAAGTGCCGCCGCGGCCAGCGGATGATGACGTTGCGGAATCCGACGGTCTCGCCCGAGTGCCAGAGTGTCTCGCCAGTGATGCGCCAGCCGAAGCCGTAACGCACGGCGGGATCATCGGTCGGCGTGGCCGGAGTGAAGGCGAGCTGCAGGCTGTGCGCGGACAGCAGACGCCCGTCGTAGAGCGCGGCATCCCACCTGGCAAGATCATCGATCGAGGAGTACACCCCTCCATCTCCGAGCACCGCGCTCGTCAGGCTCTGGTCGGTGCGCCGCCAGGCGCCGTCCCCGTAGGTGTAGCCGAAGGCGCGCTCGGCCACGGTCGACACACCCGCCTGGTACGCGATCGTGGTGTGCATCCCGAGCGGCAGGAAGATCCTGCGGCGCAGAAAGGTGGCGAAGTCCTCACCGGAGGCGCGCGCCACGATCAGCGCCAGCAGAGCGTAGCCGGTGTCGCTGTAGCGATAGCTCGTGCCCGGGGGAAAGTAGGTGCGGTTCTGCGCCTCGAGCAAACGCAGCACATCGACATCGTGGACCTGCTCGGTCGCATCCGCCGGGATCAGCTCCTCGTAATCAAGAAGTCCCGAGGTGTGCGTCAGCAGCTGCCGCAGCGTCATGGCGTCTGCCGCCGGCGGGAGCGACGGCAGCCACTTGCGCACCGGGTCATCGAGCGACAGGCGACCCTCCTCGGCCAGTGCCAGCACCGCGGCCGCCGTGAACTGCTTGGTCATGGAGGCGAGGCGGTAGTTGGTGGCGGGGGTCGCGGCGACGTGCTGCTCGAGATCGGCGAGCCCGTAGGCGCGGCGGAACACCGGCGCTCCATCCCGCAGCACCAGCACCGCGGCTCCGGGGACTGCGCCGCTGTAGGCACGCATCAGCTCATCGATACGTGCGGCGTTGTCCTGCGTGTGGGGCGCGCACCCGCCGAGAAGCAGCGCGCCCGAGAGCACGGCCCAGCGGCGCAGCACGGGTGCCTTCACCGGCGCGCGGCTACGCATGCTCACCTGCGCCAGTAGGCCGGTCGGAACAGCACGATGACGCTGAAGACCTCGAGCCGCCCGAGCAGCATGGCTGCCGTGCACACCCAGATCTGCATGGTGCTCAACCCATGGAAGTTGTGCACGGCGCCGGGCGGGCCGAAGCCATGCGCGGTGTTGTTGATGGAGGCCACGACCGCGCCGGCGGCGTCGGCGAAGCTCATGCCGGTGAGCAGCATCGCGAAGGTGAGCAGCGCCACCGTCATGAAGTAGACGAAGATGAAGGCGAGCACCGAGGCGCCGACACCATCTGGAATCGGGCGGCCACCGATGCGCAGCGGCGCCATCGCGGCCGGGTGGATGAGCAGCTGCATCTCGCGTCCCGCCTGCCGGGCGAGGAGCAGCGTGCGGAACATCTTGATGCCGCCGCCGGTGGACCCCGTGCTGCAGACGATGCAGGAGAGGAACAGCATCCACCAGGGGGCAAACACCGGCCACTGCTGGAAGTCGACGCTGGTGAGCCCGCTCGTGGTCGCCTGCGAGATGACGTTGAACGCCGAGTGCCGCAGCGCCGGCAGGAAATCCGCGTAGACACCGTGCGCGCTCAGCAGCGTCGCGATGCCGACGACGCTCACCGCGAGGATGAGCATGATGGCCTTGGCCTCGGGGTCCTGGCGGTAGGTGGCGAGCGACAGGCGGCGCAGCGCGATGATGTGGCGGCCGAAGTTGAGGGCCGCGATCAGCATGAGCACCATGAGCACCAGCTCGATCGCGGGCGAGTTGAAGTAGGCGATGCTGCGGTCGTGGGTCGAGAAGCCGCCGAGTCCGACCGCGGAGAAGGCGTGGCAGATCGCGTCGAACCAGCTCATGTGGCAGATGCGCAGCGCCGCGATGCCGACGAGGGTGATCAGCATGTACACCGCCCACAGCTGCTTCGCCGTCTCGGTGATGCGCGGCGCGAGCCGCTCGTCCTTCACCGCGCCCGGAGCCTGTCCCTTGTAGAGCTGCATGCCGCCGACTCCGAGCAGCGGCAGCACCGCGAGTGCCATGACGATGATGCCGAGCCCGCCGATCCAGTGCAGCGTATGGCGCCAGAGGTTGAGTGAGGGTGGCAGCTGGTCGAGTCCGTTGAGGACCGTGGAGCCGGTGGTGGTGAGTCCTGACATCGCCTCGAAGAAGGCGCCGCTGAAGGTGATACCCGGCACCGTCAGCAGCAGCGGCAGCGCCGCGGCGGCCGAGAGCAGCAGCCACCCGAGCGTGACCAGCAGGAAGCCATCACGCGGCTTCAGCTCGCGCCGCGGGTGCGCGGTCGCGGTCGCCAGAGCGAGGCCTACCGCCACCGCGATGGCGGCCGCCAGCAGGAAGCGCGTCCACAGACCATCGCGCAGCAGCAAGGCGCAGCTGATCGGCAGCAGGTAGCTGAGCGCGAAGCTCGCCAGCAGCCAGCCGAGAACGTGCGCGACCGCGAGCACTGCTGCTGCGTGCCCCTAACGGGCCCCCCGCGAAATCAGATCTCGCGGGGTCATCAGCGCGGTGAGCGCACGAACAGCCGCTCGACCGCCTCGAGGTGGCGGCGGTCGGCGAGGAACAGGATGACGTGATCGTCGGCGAGCACCAGCGTGTCGTGGTGCGCCATGATCACCTGATCGCCGCGCACCAGCGCACCGATGGAGGCGCCCTCGGGCAGGGGGATCTGCGCCACGGTGCGTCCGACGACCCGGGAGGTGCGCTCATCACCGCGCGCCACCGCCTCGAGCGCCTCGGCCGTGCCGGTCTTGAGCGCGTGCACGCGCACCACATCCCCGCGGCGCACGTGGGCGAGCAGCGAGCCGATGGTGATGGTCTGCGGGGAGATGGCGATGTCGATGCTGGAGGACTCCACCAGCTCGGTGTAGGAGGGCTTGTTGATGAGGGCCATGACCTTGTGCGCGCCCAGCCGCTTGGCCAGCATCGCGGACAGGATATTGGCTTCTTCGGCGTTGGTCATGGCGGCGAACACGTCCGCGCTGTCGATGTTCTCCTCGATCAGCAGCTCCTCGTCCGCCGCATCACCGTGCAGCACGATGGCGCTCTCGAGCAGCTCCGACACCTTGCGCGCGCGGCGCGCGTCGCGTTCGATGACCTTGACCTGATTGTGCTTCTCGAGCGTGCGCGCCAGGTGAAAGCCGATGTTGCCGCCGCCGGCGATGACGATACGCCGCGCGGCACTGTCATCGACGCGCAGCTGGCTCATGATGCGCCCGATCTCATCGCGGGCCGCCAGGAAGAACACCTCATCGCCGTCCGCCAGCACCGTGTCGCCCTCGGCGGGCACACTGCGCCCGTCGCGGTAGATGGCCACCACGCGCACCTCGGTCTTCGGCAGGTGCTGCGGCAGCTCGCGCAGGCTGCGGCCCGCGAGCAGCCCGCCGCTGCGCAGGCGCACGCCGATCAGGCGCACGCGGCCGTCGGCAAAGTCGAGAACCTGCAGGGTGCCGGGGTGATGGATCAGCCGCTCGACGTACTCGGTCACCAGCTGCTCGGGGCTGATGAATACGTCCACCGACAGGCCATCGAGGCCGAACAGGCTCGCGCGGCTGGTGTACTCCGTCGCGCGGATGCGCGCGATCTTGGTCGGAGTGCGGAAGAGCGTGAAGGCCACCTCGCACGCCACGAGGTTCACCTCATCGCTCGAGGTGAGCGCGACGATGATCTCGGCCTCCGCTGCGCCCGCCGCCTCGAGCACGTTCGGGTGGGCGGCGTTGCCGGCTACGGTGCGTACGTCGAACCGGTCCTGCACGTCGCGCAGCGTGTCCTCGTTGACATCGACGACCGTCACCTCGTTCGCCTCTTCGCGCGAGAGGTGATCTGCGGCGGTGCGCCCGACCTGGCCGGCGCCGAGTATCAGTATTTTCATGTGCTAGAGAGGTTGCAGATTCGCATACTGCACCATCAGCCACTTGGTGCCCTGGCGCTCGAAATTGACCTGCACGCGAGCGTGCGCGCCCGAGCCCTCCACATTGAGGATGACGCCGTCACCGAACTTACCGTGACGCACGCGTGCGCCGAGGCGCACGCCGGCCACCTCGGGCTCCTCGGCACGGAACCGGCCCACCGCCACCGGGCGCGACACCTGCACCCGCGGGCGCACCTCCTCGATCAGCCCCTCGGGGATCTCGCGCACGAAGCGCGAGGCCTGGCCGTAGCTGTCGATGCCGTGCAGCCGCCGCTGCTCGGCATAGCTCAGGTACAACTGACGCATGGCGCGCGTCATGCCGACATAACACAGACGGCGCTCCTCCTCGAGACCATCGAGGTCGCCGAGCGAGCGCTGGTGGGGGAAAAGTCCCTCCTCGAGGCCGGCGAGGAACACCAGCGGGAACTCGAGCCCCTTGGCGCTGTGCAGCGTCATCATCTGCACGCAATCCTCCCACTGCTCGGCCTGGCCTTCGCCCGCCTCGAGCGCCGCGTGCGCGAGGAAGGACTCCAGCGGGCTGAGCTCGCTGCCTTCGGGCGTGAAGCCGCGCGCCGCGCTCACGAGCTCCTCGAGGTTCTCGACGCGGACCTCGCCGCGGTCGGCCTTCTCCCGGCGGTAATGCTCGAGCAGACCGCTCACCTTCAGGACCTGATCGACCTGCTCGTGCAGCACCAGGGTCGCCGTGCTCGCGGCGAGCCGCTCGATGAGCGCCATGAATGCATGCAGGGAGCCTGCGGCCTTGGAGCCGAGCGCACCGCTGGCGATGCAGGCGCCCGCCGCTTCCCACAGCGAGCTGCCGGCGCCGCGGGCCGCGGCCCGCAGGGCGTCCAGGCTCTTCGCGCCGATGCCGCGGGTCGGCAGGTTGACCACGCGCTCGAACGAGGCGTCATCGCGCCGGTTGGAGATGAGGCGCAGGTAGGCGAGCGCGTCCTTGATCTCGGCGCGCTCGAAGAAGCGCAGACCGCCATACACCCGATACGGCACGCGCGCGGAGAGGAAGGCCTCCTCGAACACGCGCGACTGGGCATTGGAGCGGTACAGCACGGCGATCTCGCGCCGCAGCCCGCCCTGGGCGGCGTGCTCGCGGATGCGGTGCGTCACGAACTCCGCCTCGTCGCGCTCGTTGAAGGCGGTGTACAGCCGGATCGGCTCGCCGCGCGCGCCGCTCGTCCACAGGTTCTTGCCGAGCCGGCTCGCGTTGTGGGCGATGAGCCCGTTGGCGGCCTCGAGGATGTTGGAGGTCGAGCGGTAGTTCTGCTCGAGACGGAACAGCCGCGCCTGCGGGTAGTCGCGGCGAAACTGCTGCAGATTCTCGGCGCGTGCGCCGCGGAAGCGGTAGATCGCCTGATCGTCATCGCCCACCACGAACGGGTGACTCGCTGCGGCCGCGTCCGCCTCGCTTCCCGGCGGCACCGGCGGCGCGAGCAGCCGCATCCAGGCGTACTGGATGGAGTTCGTGTCCTGGAACTCGTCCACGAGCACGTGCCTGAAGCGGCGGCGGTAGTGCTCGAGCAGCTGCGCGTTCTCGCGCCACAGCTCGAACGCCCGCAGCAGCAGCTCGGCGAAGTCGACCACACCGTTGCGCGCGCACGCCTGCTCGTACGCCGCGTAGAGCTTGATCAGCTGCGCGCGGCTCGGGTCGCTGCCGTCCTTGAGGTGCTCGGGGCGGCGGCCCTCGTCCTTGTTATTGTTGATGAACCACTGGACCTCGCGCGGCACCCAGCGGCTCTCATCGAGCTCGGCTGCCTTGAGGACCTTCTTGATGAGCCGCTGCTGGTCCTCCGAGTCGAGGATCTGGAAGCCCTGGGCGAGGCGCGCCTCGCGCCAGTGGATGCGCAGCAGACGGTGGGCGATGCCGTGAAAGGTGCCAATCCACAGCGCTCCCCCCGGGACCCCGAGCAGGCGCTCGATGCGCCCGCGCATCTCTCCGGCCGCCTTGTTGGTGAAGGTCACGGCGAGGATGCCCTGCGGGGAGATTCCTTCCGCCTGGATGAGCCAGGCGATGCGGTGCGTCAGCACCCGCGTCTTGCCGCTGCCTGCGCCGGCCAGCACCAGCACCGGGCCGAGCGGGGCCGTAACTGCGGCCCGCTGCGCCTCGTTCAGCGGATTGAGGATGGGCGACAAATCCATGGGGGGCGAATTCTATACGGTAAAGCCACGCGGCTACGGCAGAGCCCGAAGTCCGGCTTCCGGGCAGGATTTCTTGGGGTGGTTGTTAGGCGGTTGCGCTTTCGTGCGCAAAGCGCACGAGCGCGATGACGAAGCTCAGCAGCACCGGCCCGATGAAAAGCCCGAGGATGCCCCAGGCGGCGGCGCCGCCGATCGCACCGATGAAAAGAGCGAGCGTCGATACTTCCACGCGATGCGCGGTGAGGATGGGGCGCAGGAGATTTTCGGCGATCCAGAGCATTGCGATCCAGCAGGCGAGGAATGTGGTGGCGCCCCAGCGCCCCTGAAAGGCCAGGTACAGCACCGCGGGAATCAGGACGATGGATGAGCCGGCGGGCAGGAAAGCGGCCAGGGTCGCGAGCACACCCCAGACGACCGCCGAGGGCAGACCCACCAGCGCGAAACCGATGCCGACGATCACGCCCTGGATGAGCGCCGTCGCCACCGAGCCGAAGACGACCGCGCGCGTCACATCACCGAGGTACTTCAGGGCCTGCGCGCGCCGCTCGGGCTCGGCTGGAATGAGGCGCGTGAGACCCATGACGATGCTGCGGCCATCGCGCAGGAAGAAGAAGAGCATGAACAGCATGATGAAAAAGCCGATGAGGGTGCCGAATACGCCGAGCGCGACATCGCCACCCATGGTGGCGGCGGTCTTCAGCGCGGATTGCACGCTGTCGGTGATCCAACCCTGGACCTGCGCGGCGCTCACCGAGGCGTTCTCGCGTGCCCAGCCCACCGCGGCCCCGATGAGCGGGAGGCTGGCGGCGCGATCGAGCAGCTCGGCATAGGAGAAAAGAAAGCTGTGCTCGTGCAGGTACTGCAGCAGTCGCGCCGCCTGCCCGGCGAAGACCACGCCCAGCACCGAGATCGGCACCAGCACCAGAAAGGGCGTGAGCACCGTCAGGATGCCGGCGGACAGCGCGCGGCGACCCTTGAGCCGCCGCGTCAGCCTCACCTGCAGTGGATGCAGGGTGAAGGCGAGCACCACGGCCCAGCCGATCATGCCGAAGAGGGGGCTCAGCAGCTTATAGAGCGCGTAGCCGAGCAGCGCCGCCATGACGATCTGGAAGCAGCGCCGGTAGAACATCGAGTGCATGGGCCCAAGCGTAGCCGGAAGCCCGGCCCGAGGCGATTCCGCTTGCTCGTCCGCTGCCGCGCGCCGCACCGCGGGTCACCAGCGGTTGCGCAGCTCGCGCAGCCGCACGAAGACGGTGCGGGCGTCGGGCTGCTCGCCGAGGTCCGGGAGTGCCGCGCGCAGCCGCGCGATCACCGTGGGGTTCTGCAGCCGGAAGAAGGTATTGATGCGCTTCTCGCGCGCGAGGGTCGTCACCACTGCTGCGGCCGGATCGTGATGACGGGCCTCGCCGAGGAGCGTCTCGGCGTCGGCGTTGCCGGGCTCGCGATCGAGCGTGAACTCGAGATTCCTCGCCAGGTACTCATGGCCCGGATATACCCGGGTGGTGTCGGGGAGTCGTGCCAGTTGATTGACGAAGGTGTCGTAGAGGGCCTCGGGCTTGCCGCCGTTGTAGCAGTTGCCGGCGCCCGCGTTGAAGAGCGTATCCCCGCAGAAGAGCGCGGGCTCCTCGGTGTGCGAGAGCAGGCAGATGTGGGCCATGGTGTGACCGGGGGTGTCCAGGCATTCGAGCTCGACCGTGCGGCCCACCTTGATCACATCGCCTTTGGACAGACCGCGGTCGACCCCACCGATGCGCGCGGCGGCGCCGGCGTGCGCCAGCACCTTGGCGTGCGTCGCGGCTTTGAGGCCGGCATTGCCGCCGGTGTGATCGCTGTGCTCGTGCGTGTTGAGGATCTGGGTGATCTCCCAGCCTTGCCGCGCTGCCGCACTGAGGCACAGTCGCCACTCGAGCGGGTCCACAGCCAGCGCCTCTCCGGTCTGCGGGCAGGCGATCAGGTAGTGAAAGTTGCGCAGCGAATTCCCGGACCAGATGCGCTCGAGCAACATAAGCTGTCTCCATCGGCGCTTTGACCGGCAACGTACCGCCAAAACCCAACGCGCGCCATAATGGTCGCGTGAAGCACACCTATCTGTTCGAGCCCGCCGTGTGGGGCGTCGCCGGTACGTTCTGGCAGGCCGACGGCGAAGCTCTCGAGGCAGTGGGGCGCACCGAGATCGCGCACCGGCCGGAATGTTGGCTGCTGTCGGGGAAGCTCAAGGTGCTGAGCTCGCCTCCCGCGGAGTTCCTGCACGCGTACTGGATCGAGCCGCCGGGGCCGCAGGGCGGAAGCGTGCGCTGGACGTTCGAGAATGCGATGTTCGGCAAGCTGCAGGGCCGTTATGCGGTGATCGGTCCGTCGATCCTCTCGGTCTATGGCTGCGAAGAGTCCGGTTATCACGGCGCCGAGCACCTGGCGCAGCTCGATGCGGACAATTACCGCTCGACCGGACTGCTGCTGCTGAAGGACCGGATCATGTACTCCTGGCAGATGATGCTGAAGCGCGGCGCGGGAAGCGGTTGATATGCTCGAAGTGCGCCGCAGTGCGGACCGCGGGTACTTCGACCACGGGTGGCTGAAGACCTTCCATACCTTCGCCTTCGCCGAGTACTACGATCCGAGCTGGGTCGGGTACGGCCCGCTGCGCGTCCTCAATGAGGATCGCGTCGCGCCGGGGCGCGGCTTTGGCAAGCACGGGCACCGCGATATGGAGATCGTCACCTACATCCTCGCGGGCGAACTCGAGCACCGGGACTCCATGGGGACGGGCTCCGTGATCCGCGTCGGCGATGTGCAGCGCATGAGCGCGGGCACCGGTGTCACGCACAGTGAGTTCAATCCCTCTGCCACCGAAGCGGTGCATTTCCTCCAGATCTGGATCCTGCCCGAGACCCAGCGGCTGCCGCCGGGCTACGAGCAGAAGCACTTCAGTGCGGCGGACAAGCGCGGCCGGCTGCGGCCGATCGCGGCGCGAGCAGATGAGGACGGCACGGTGGTCATTCACCAGGATGCGCGTATCTACGCCGGGCTCTTCGATGGCGCGGAGCACGCCGACTTCCAGGTTCCGGCCGGGCGGCGCGCCTGGCTGCAGGTGGCGCGCGGGGCCCTCTCGGTCGAGGCCACCTCGCTCTCAGCGGGGGATGGCGCGTACACGCTGGGGCCCGCGCAGCTCACTCTGCACGGTGGCACGAATGCCGAGGTGCTG
>JAFAVO010000208.1 GCA_019242385.1 Gammaproteobacteria bacterium
TACAGCTACGCCCTTTCCGAGCAACATCGAGATCGCGCAGCGTGCCAAGCTGCGCCCCATCATCCCGCTGGTGCGGGAACGCCTGGGAATCCCGGAAGACAGCCTCGAGCCTTACGGGCATTACAAGGCGAAGGTGTATCTCGACTACCTGGGGCAGCTCGCCGACCGCCCCGAGGGCAAGCTGGTGCTGGTCACCGCGATCTCCCCGACGCCCGCCGGGGAGGGCAAGACGACGACCACCGTAGGACTGGGCGATGCCCTGAACCTGCTCGGCAAGCGCGCCATCATCTGCCTGCGGGAGCCCGCGCTCGGACCCGTGTTCGGCATGAAGGGCGGTGCCGCCGGTGGCGGCTACTCGCAGGTCGTGCCCATGGAGGACATCAACCTCCATTTCACCGGCGACTTTGCCGCCATTGCGCTCGCCAACAACCTGCTGGCGGCGCTCATCGACAACCACATCCATCAGGGCAACGCGCTCGGCTTCGACGTGCGGCGGATCGCCTGGCGGCGCGTGGTGGACATCAACGACCGCGCCCTGCGTCAGATCGTCATCGCGCTCGGGGGCACCGCCAACGGGGTGCCGCGCGAGGACGGCTTCGACATCGTGGTGGCGTCCGAGGTGATGGCGATCCTGTGCCTCGCGAGCTCGCTCGCCGACCTCAAGGAGCGTCTCGGCCGGATCGTCGCCGGCTATCGCCCGAGCGGCGAGCCGATCCTGGCGCGCGATCTGAAGGCGCACGGCGCCATGACGGCGCTGCTGAAGTCGGCCCTGGCGCCGAATCTGGTGCAGACGCTCGCCAACAATCCGGCCTTCGTGCACGGCGGCCCGTTCGCCAACATCGCGCACGGCTGCAACTCGGTGATCGCCACGCGCAGCGCGCTCAAGCTCGCCGATTATGTGGTGACCGAAGCGGGCTTCGGCGCGGACCTCGGCGCCGAGAAGTTCGTCGACATCAAATGCCGCAAGGCCGGGCTCAAGCCCGCCGCCGCGGTGGTGGTCGCGACGATACGCGCGCTCAAGTATCACGGCGGGGTGGAGCTTGCGGATCTCAAATCCGAGAACCTCGCGGCGCTCGATAAAGGCGTCGTCAATCTCGAGCGGCACATCGACAACGTCGTCAACCGCTACGGCCTGCCGTGCGTGGTGGCCATCAACCGGCGCGCCGAGGACAGCGAGCGCGAGATCCAGCGGCTGATCGAGCGCATCGGCTCGCACGGCGTGCGCGTGGTGCCCGCCACGCATTTCGCCGAAGGCGGTCCCGGCGCGCTCGAGCTCGCCCGCGAGGTGGTGCGCCTCACCGGGCAGCCGAGCCGCTTCCGCTTCGTCTATCCCGACAACGCGACCCTGTGGGACAAGATGAAGGCCATTGCGACCGAGATCTATCACGCGAGCGATATCACCGCGGACAGCAAGGTGCGGGCCCAGATCCGTCAGCTGCAGGAGGGCGGCTACGGGCACTACCCGGTATGCGTGGCGAAGACACAGTATTCCTTCTCCACCGACCCGAAGCTGCGCGGGGCTCCCGGGCAGCACGTGGTCAACATCCGCGAGGTGCGTCTCGCCGCCGGCGCCGAGTTCGTGATCATGATCTGCGGTGACATCATGACCATGCCGGGCCTGCCGAAGGTCCCGGCCGCGAACAACATCGATGTCGACGGCGACGGACGCATCACTGGACTCTTTTAGCGCCCGCCGCCGCCCGACCCCGCAGAATTTGCCGTGCCTTTCTGCGAAGCCGACCCCTGGCGACTGCAGTACTTCGCGGACGTTGCCTCTCCGCCGGAGCTGCGCATACCGACCGAGGACCCGGACGCGTACGAGTGGTATCCGCAACAGCGCTGGGTTTACGACAAGCTGCGGCTGTGCGCCTCACAGGGCATCCCCTGCGCGCCGCACGGAGTCGAGCCGCCTGACTTCCCGGTGTTCAGCAAGCCGATCACCAATCTGCGCGGCATGGGGGTCGGCAGCCAGGTATTGCGCAGTCCCGAGGATTACCGCCGCCACCTGACCCCGGGGCATTTCTGGATGCCGCTGCTGCAGGGCGAGCATGTCAGTACCGATGTCGCCGTGGTGCAGGGGCGAGCGCGCTGGTCACGGCACTCCTGCGGCATTCCGGCGGGCGCGGGCACCTTCGACTACTGGACGATCGAGGCGGCGCCGCGACCGGAGCTCGAGGCGTATCTCGCCGACTGGTTGACTCGGCACATCGGCTGCTACAGCGGCATGATGAACCTCGAGTCGATCGGTGGGCGGATCATCGATGCCCATCTACGTTTCGCCGATCAGTGGCCGGACCTCTACGGGCATGCCTGGCTCGAGGCGGTAGTGGGGCTCTACCAGCGCGGAGCATGGGCATTCGAGGAGCGCGGCCGCGCCGAGGGTTACAGCCTGGCGCTCTTTGGCCCGCACGGCCGCGAGTACCGGCATCCGCCCGAGGAGCTCGTGGAGCAGGTGCGTCGCATGCCGCAGGTGAGCAGCGTGCAGATCACCTTTCACGCCGACCGGCCCGCGGCCGCACACGCCATGCCGCCCGGCGGGTTCCGGCTCGCCATCGTGAATTGCCACGACCTCGAGGCGGGCAGGGCGGCGCGCGCGCGGCTCGCACGCGCCTTCGAGGTCTGAGCGGCTCAGCCCGGCGGCCGCTCACCTGCGAACTTTACCGGCGTCGCGCCGTGCACCGGACCGATGGTCGCCGTGTCGCTCAGATAGAGTGACACCTTGCGGTCGAAATCGAGCGTGCCACCGACCACCGAGCCAGGTCCGATGACGATGCGCGGCACGTCCTCGCTGCCGAAGGTGATGCCGCCGGACCTGTGCACGTGTATCCCGCCATCGACACGCGCATTCGGCCCGAGCTCGATGCTACCGGAGACGGTCTCGATGCGGCCCGCGACGTGAGCGGCCGCGACCCGGATCGCGCCGTTGACATTCTCCAGTGATCCGCCGACCTCGGCGCCATCGGCAAGGCTCAGCTTGCCGTTCACGGCGTGCACCTTGCCGCTCACCTTCGCCTGTTGCGCAAGCTGGATCGCACCGTTGACATTGGTCAGCTCGGCCGCGCTCGCGTGCGCATCGAGCGTGATGTTGCCGTTGACCGTATGGGCGGTGCCGATGAGCGCGTTCTCGCGCACGTGGATCGAGCCGTTCACCGTCGAGACATCCCCGGCGTGCTCGCCCGCGGCCACATCGATGTTGCCCATGACCTTGGAGGTTTCCGCGGCGCGCGCGAGCTGACATGCCGCGCTCACGCCGAGGATCGCCAGCGCCACGCCCTGACATGCTCGCCACTGCAGACTCATGTGTCCCCCTTGCTCGCGATGGTTATCCGGTTGGATGCGGCCGGCGCCCCGAGGGTTTGATTCGGCCATGGGGTCCGGAGAGAATCGCGCGATGCCTGCAAAAAGGAAAGTGCGGCGCGAGCCCGACCGCCGCTACGTGCTGGTGATCGATGTCGGCGGAACGCACGTGAAGGCACGCATCGGCGAGCATGGGGCCATCCACGCCTTCGACTCCGGCCCAAAAATGACGCCGGGCCGCATGACGCGGCGGCTGCGCAAGCTGCTCGGCGACCAACGCTATGATGCGGTCTCCATCGGCTACCCCGGGCTCGTCTACCACGGCCGCATCGCCGCCGAGCCCCACAATCTCGGCCGGGGCTGGGTGGGCTACGACTTCAGCGCCGCGCTCGGGCGGCCGGTACGGATCATCAACGATGCAGCGATGCAGGCGATCGGCAGCTACCGCGGCGGGCGCATGCTGTTTCTGGGGCTCGGCACCGGTCTCGGCGCGACCCTGATCGTCGATGGAGTGGTCGAGCCGACCGAGGTCGGCCACATGCCCTACAAGGACGGCCGCACCTTCGAGGATTACCTCGGTGAGCGCGGCCGCAAGCGCCTCGGCAATCGCCGCTGGCGCAAGAACGTGCGCAGGATCGTCGCGGAACTGAGTGCCGCTTTCGAGGCGGACTACATCGTGCTCGGCGGCGGCAATGCACGGCGGCTGAAGAAGCTCCCCCCCGGTGCACGCCTCGGCAGCAACCTGCACGCCTTTGCCGGCGGCCTGCGGCTGTGGGATCCACACGCGGGCATCGTGACTGCCGCTTCCGCGGCGCTGCGCGCCCAGCGCGAGCGGCGATGAGCGCCGCTCCCGGAGCGCCTGGACTCTCCCTCACCTGGTGCAGCAGCGACAAGGAGATGGTCGGCTGCACCCTCGGCGCATCGAGGCTGTGGTTCACCATCGGTGGCGGAATCGTCAACGAGGTCTACTACCCGCGCATCGACCTGCCTCAGATCCGCGATCTGGGCTTCCTCGTGGGCGATGGCGCGGGCTTCTGGGTCGAGGTGAAGCGCCTTTGGCAGCACAGCGTGGAGCTCGCGGCACCCGGGGCCCCGGCAGTGCGCCTCGTCCACCGCCACGAGCGCTTCGAGCTCGCCCTGCGCATTACTCCGTGCGAGAACCGCGACGTGCTGCTCATCGAGGTGAGCCTGAGCGGTGATGAGGCGCTGAAGCCCTACGCACTGCTCGCTCCCCACCTTGGAGGTACCGGGCGCGGCAACGAGGCCGAGGTGGCCGCCTACCGCGGCCGGCGTGTGCTCTGGGCCCAGCAGGGACCCTTCGGGCTCGCGATGGCGGCGGTCACGGCGCAGCAGCAGGACGCCTTCGGACGGGCGAGCGCCGGTATCGTCGGTGCGAGCGATGGCTGGCAGGATTTTGCGCGCAACGGCGCACTCACCTGGGAGTACGACCGTGCCGGCCCCGGCAACGTGGCACTCATCGGGGAGTTACCGCGCCTCGCGGTACTGGGGCTCGGATTCGGCAGCAGCCAGGAGTCGGCGGCGACCCTCGCGCTCACGGCGCTTTCGGAGCCGTTCGAGATGTCCTGGGAGCGCCAGCTCATCTCCTGGACGAGCTGGCACACCCCCTGTGCCCACGATGTGTTCTGCGCGGGCCTGCCGTCGGAGTGTGCCGAGCAGGTGCGCATTTCCACCATGGTGCTGCGGGTGCACCAGGATCAGACCTTTCCCGGTGCCATGGTGGCCTCGCTCAGTGTCCCGTGGGGCAACACCAGCGAGGAGCGGCCCGGCTACCACCTGGTGTGGCCGCGCGATCTGGTCGAGAGCGCCGGTGCGCTCTTCGCTGTGGGCGCCCTGCAGGAGGCGCGCAACACGCTGCGCTACCTGCAGGCGACTCAGCACGCCGATGGGCACTGGAGCCAGAATCAGTGGCTCGGCGGCAAGAGCTACTGGGAGGGCCTGCAGCTCGATGAGACGGCGTTTCCGGTGTTGCTGGCGGTCGCCCTCGATACCCGCAACGCACTCGAGGGCACCGAGGTGCGCGACACCATCCAGCGGGCGCTCTCGTTCCTGGTTCGTAATGGACCGGTGACGCAGCAGGATCGCTGGGAAGAGGACGCCGGGCTCAACACCTTCACACTGGCGGTGTGCATCTCGGCGCTCGTGGCCGGTGCGCCCTATCTTCCGCCGGCAGGACGCGACCTGGCACTGGCGATCGCCGACTACTGGAATGCCCGGCTCGAGAACTGGACTGCGGTTGGCGAGGATGGCCCGCTGGCACGCCGCTACGGTGTGCCCGGCTATTACGTACGTGTCGCACCTGCGCAGGCGCTGCTCTCGGGCGTAAACCCCGATGAGGTGCTGCCGATCCGTAATCAGCGCATCGACCCGCGGCTGCCCGCAGGTGCACAGGTCGGGGTCGACTTCCTGCAACTCGTGCGCTTTGGCCTGCGCCGCGCCGAGGACCCGCTGATCGTCGCCACAGTGAAGGTGGTCGATGCGCTGTTGAAAGTGGACACACCCTCGGGACCGGTCTGGCACCGTTACAACGAGGACGGCTACGGCGAGCACGACGATGGCAGCGCGTACGATGGCACCGGATGCGGTCGTGGCTGGCCGCTGCTCACCGGCGAGCGCGGCCACTACGAGCTGTGTCTCGGGCGCGATCCGCTGCCCTATCTGCTGGCAATGACACGCATGGCCTCGGCGGGCGGCATGTTGCCCGAGCAGGTCTGGGACAGCGCGCCGATTCCTGCGCGCGGTCTGAAACCGGGTCGCCCGACCGGCGCCGCCATGCCGCTCGTGTGGGCGCATGCGGAGTACCTGAAGCTCGCCGCCTCGCGCAAGTTGGGACGACCGTTCGATCGCCCGGAATCGGTGTGGCGGCGCTACGGCGGCCAGCGGCCACCGCTCACGCGCGTCTTCTGGACAGAGGAGGCGCCGGCGAGCGCGCTGCCGGAGAGCTGTGCGCTCACCCTCGCGCTGCGCACGCCCGCCACGGTGCGCTGGGGGGTGGATGGCTGGCAGGACGTGCGCGAGCAGAGCACGAGCGCCAACCCGCTCGGCCTGCACGTGCTCGACATCGATGCGCAGCGGCTGCGTGCGGGCCGCGCCATCGATTTCACCTACCGCACGGGCACGGGCTGGGCGGGCAAGGATTTCCGCGTACAGGTCGTGCCGCCCGCTCCGCGTTCGGACTGACGATCACGTGCCCTTCACCCTCGCGCACCCGGCGGCCGTCCTGCCCCTGCGCGGCGTGGCGCGCCTGCGCACCGCGCCGCTCATCATCGGTGCCATGGTGCCCGACCTGCCGGACTTCGTCCCCGGCGGCATGGTCCGTTACGTACGCCTGACGCACGCTTTCGCCCACTCCTTCACGATCGATCTGCTCATCGGCTATGCGGCACTCGTGGGCGTTTTTCTGTTGCGCCGCCCGCTCACCGCGCTGCTCTCAGCGCGTGCGCGCGGCCTGTGCCTGCGCGCCCTCGAGCCGTTCCGGCGGCTCACGGCGTGGGTTTGGGCGGGGCCCGCGCTGTTGCTCGGGATCTGGACGCACCTGCTGTGGGATTCGTTCACGCACCCGGAGGGCTGGATCGTGCGGCGGGTGGCGGCCCTCACGGCGACCATCTTCGTCGGTCCTTACCACGGTCCGGTGTATCACGCGTTGCAGTACCTCAGCTCGATCGTCGGATTGTGCGTGATGGTGCTGTGGTACGACCGACTGCCGACCCAGGTGGGGCGCGAGGTCGCCCAGGGGGCACGCTCGGCCGCCGCCCCGGTGCTGCTGCTCATCATCGCAGCCGCCGCGCTGATCGGCGGCGTGCAGGCGGTGCAGCATTTCCGGCACGAGCCCAGTGTGTATGCCACGCTCGACACGTTCTTCACCGGCGCACTCAAGTGGTTTGCGGTGCTGTATCTGACCTCGGGCATCGTGCTCACGCTCGAGCGCCATGGCGAGCGGCTTGCCGATGCGCACGGCTAAAGGCTGAGGGAACGCGAGCCGGGCGCTCAGCGCGGTGTGCCGAGCTCCATCGCCCAGTACACACCGCGCGCATCGTGCGGATTCACCGCGAAGGCGACTCCCATCTCGCGGTACCCCGGGTGCATCAGGTTGGCGCAATGCTCGGGACTCGCGAGCCACCCGGCGACGACCTCCTCGGCGGTCATGACACCGCTCGCCAGGTTCTCACCCACCTCACTCCAGCGATAACCACTGCGGGTGATGCGCTCGGCGGGCGAGCTGCCATCGCGGCCGGTGTGGTCCATGTAGCCGAACCGGGCCATGTCGCGTGCATAGCCGAGCGCCGCCTGCGACAGCTGGTCATTGGCCGCGAGCGGCGCCGCGGCTGCGAACGCCTTCGAGCCACAGCGTCGCGGCTGCGCGCGTGCCTGGCTCGCGAGGGCCAGTACCTTGCGGCGGATCTCCTCCTGATTCTTCGCGGCGGGCGGGCTGAAGGGCGCGGCGAGCGCGATCCAGACGCGGTCGCCGCTTCGCCAGGTGCCGATCTCGCGCAGGGCGGGGTCCATGACCTGGCGGCAAAACTGCTGCGCAAGCGCGCGCTCGACCTCTCCGCTCGGGGGCACGTTCGAGATGCTCACGGAGAAGGAGCTCACCTCGTGATAGCCGGCAGATCGCAGCG